>CAKVMF010000059.1 GCA_934771675.1 uncultured Clostridia bacterium | reverse complement strand
GAACTATTGCAAGCACAAAAAATATCACTCCGCATAGATAAATATTTATAATCATAGATACCTTCAAAATTAATTTTAAAAAAAAGAGGGGGATATATATCAAATATACAACTTTTTTGGCAAAACAATCAAATAAATCAATATTAGTTTATTGATTTCATTAAAATTTTATAAAGTTTTTTGGGGTTATTTAAATTGCTATCTTAAAAAAAAGACGATGAATATAATTGAGTGTATATTTTTTAAGATGAGAGGTATTTTTTATGAGCAAATTTATAATTGTTACTGGTGGTGTTGTTTCAAGTTTGGGAAAAGGTATAACAGCAGCAAGTCTTGGTAGACTTTTGATAAGTAGGGGACTCAAAGTTGCCGTTCAAAAACTTGATCCTTATATAAATGTTGACCCTGGAACTATGAGCCCATATCAACACGGTGAAGTTTTTGTTACCGATGATGGAACTGAAACCGACCTTGATATTGGTCACTATGAAAGATTTTTGGGACTTTCTTGTGACAAGAATTGCAATTACACAAGTGGAAAAATTTACAGCCACATTATTCAAAAGGAAAGGGCTGGGGAATATCTTGGAAGAACTATTCAAGTTGTCCCACATGTAACCAACGAAATCAAAGACATGATTAAAAGTGTTGCAAAACCAGATGTTGATGTTGTTATTGTTGAAATTGGTGGAACTGTTGGTGATATTGAAGGCTTGTCATTTTTGGAAGCTGTTAGACAGCTACGTATGGAAGTTGGCCCAAGCAATTTGATGTTTGTTCATGTTGCACTTTTGCCTTATCTTGAAGCTGCAAAAGAAGTTAAAACAAAACCAGCTCAAAACAGTGTAAAAGAGCTCACAAGGCTTGGTATTCAACCAGATGTTTTGATTTGTAGAACCAATGCGGGAATTGTTGTTGATGATGAAATGAAAGAAAAACTTGCAATGTTTTGCAACCTTCGTGGGAAGGAATATGTTATTCACAACAGCGATGCAAAATGCTTGTATGAAGTGCCTCTCATGCTTCAAGCAGAAGGTCTTGACACCATTGTTTGCAAACAATTGAAACTTAAAACAAAAAAAGCAAACATGAGCGAATGGAAAAAACTTGTTAAACTTGTTTTGAAACCAAAAAAGCAAGTTCAAGTTGCTATTGTTGGAAAATACACAGCTGTTGCCGATGCTTATATTTCAGTTACTGAAGCTCTTAAGCATGCAGGCTATGCAAATAATGTTGATGTTAAAGTTAAACTTGTAAGTTCAATTGATATTGAAGAGCAAGGTGCTGAAAAAATTCTTGAAGGAATGCAAGGTATTGTTGTTCCTGGTGGATTTGGAACTCGTGGAATCGAAGGCAAAATTCAAGCGGCAAAATACGCAAGGGAACATGATATTCCTTATCTTGGACTTTGTCTTGGTATGCAAATTGCTGTTATTGAATTTGCAAGAGATGTTTTGGGATACTTGGACGCAACTTCTGCTGAATTTGATCCAAACACAAAACATAATGTTATTGATATTATGGAAGATCAAAAACATATTTCAGATAAGGGCGGAACAATGCGTTTAGGGGCTTATCCTTGTGAACTCAAGGAAGGCACAAAAGCTTACGCTGCTTATGGCACAAAGATGATTTCGGAACGTCATCGTCACAGATATGAATTTAACAACAAGTTCAAAAAAGAATTTGAAAAAAATGGAATGATTGCAAGTGGAATCAATCCAGAACGTGATTTGGTTGAGATTGTTGAAATCCCAGCAAACAAGTTCTTTGTTGCTTCGCAGTTCCATCCAGAATTTAAAAGCCATCCAGACAAGGCACATCCTTTGTTCAAAGCTTTTATCTCTTCAATTTCAAGCGGCAAAAATTAAGCAATTAAGTGCGTCATACGAAAAATCCCCAGACACTCATTTACGTCATTGTAAAATCGAGCCTGGGGATTTTTCTATTCCTTCTTACTTGCTCAATTTTTGCCGCTTGAATATTTTATTATTTACATAATTTTTCACCTGAAATGGAAAGGATATTTTTGATATTTTGTAAGCACTTTGGTTTTAAGTGGAAACAATGATAATAAGCATGTCGCCCTGAGGAGTGCGGAAGCACGACGTGAGGGTCTAAGCCTTGTTTGTTGCAATTTGTTTAACTTAATGGGGTTACAGCATAATATCTAAAATCATCATTAGGATGAAGCCGACAACGAACATAAATGAGCCTATGTGTGAGTCGTCGAGATTGGAGTCTGGAATGAGTTCTTCAATAACAACAAAAATCATTGCACCAGCTGAAAAAGCAAGCAACCATGGTTGAAGTGATGTGAGCAGGCTTGCCAAAAAATAGCCAATAATTGCGAAAACAGGTTCAACTGCACCGCTTAATGCTCCTGCAAAGAATCCTTTTTTTCGGCTCATGGTTGATTGTTGAACTGGGAGTGCAACCGCTGTGCCTTCTGGTATATTTTGAATACCTATTCCAATGGCAAGTCCAAAGGCTGAAATCCAAGAAACGTCGGTTTTTATTGCGGCAGCTGCGCCCAGAGCAAAACCCACAGCAAGCCCTTCAGGAATATTGTGGAGAGTGACTGCAAAAATTAATTTTGCAGATTTTTTTTCGTTTTTTTCAAGTGGGTGTTTGCTAAATTTTGAAATAAAAATATCTGTCAAAACCATAAAAGCACAGCCAACAACAAAGCCTGCAGCTGCGGGCAAAAAACGTAAAGAGTTTAAGTGTTCACTCTCTGCAATTGCTGGCAAAAGCAAAGACCAAATTGATGCAGCAACCATGATTCCAGCAGAAAATCCAGAAAAAACGGCATTGGTTTTTTGTGAAATTTTATTTTTAAAAAAGAACACAAAACTTGCACCAAGCACAGTCATTAAAAATGTGAAAGACATACAAAAACAGGTAAGTAAAATTTT
Organism: uncultured Clostridia bacterium; assembly: GCA_934771675.1. Taxonomy (GTDB): domain Bacteria; phylum Bacillota; class Clostridia; order Christensenellales; family UBA1242; genus RGIG1681. The sequence goes on along the minus strand of CAKVMF010000059.1, from coordinate 3,261 downwards.
ATTCATATCAAATCCTTTATTAGTTTTTCTAGTTTATGATATGAAAAATATATGGTTTTGTTAAAATCTAAAACAAAAACCCTTACGCTTGGTAAGGGTTAGTTTTTTGTTTGATTAATATTTTTTTCATTTTGGCTTGATTTAAAAATTTAGGTTGGTTTATTTTGAAATAACTTTGATAAATGTCTTTTTGCCTTTCTTTAAAAGAATTGAACCGTTTTCATCAAGGTCAGATTTTGAAATAACAAGAGATTGTGATGTGACTTTTTCGCCTTTTGCTGAAATTCCGCCATTTTCAATCATCTTTCTTGCTTCACCTTTGCTTGAGCAAAGTTTTGTTTGAACAAGAAGATCCAAAATTGAGATTCCGCTTTCAAGTTCGCTTGAAGCAATTTCAAATTCTGGAGCATCATTTCCGCCGTCGGTGAAAAGGTTTTCACTCATTTTTTGTGCCAAGATTGCGTCTTCTTCACCACGAACAAACTTTGTGATTTCATAGCAAAGTGTCTTTTTTGCCTTAACAATATCTTCATTTATCATTGCATCAATTTCTTTCATTGGAATGTCAGTGAAGAGTGCAAACATCATTCTTACGCATGGGTCTGGTGTTTGGTAGATGCCTTGGTAAAAATCATAAGCAGAAATTTTGTCTTTATCAATCCAAATAGCACCTTTTTCAGTTTTGCCCATCTTTTTACCTTCTGGGGTCAAAAGAAGTGGGTTTGTTGCACCAATAAGGTTGATATCAGTTCCGTTTACGAAGTTGAGTTTACGTTGAAGTTCTGTTCCGGCAGCAATGTTGCCCCATTGGTCAGCTCCACCATATTGAAGTGTGCAGCCATATTCACGATTAAGGTGAACAAAATCATAAGCTTGCATAAGTTGGTAGCCCATTTCAAAAAATGAAAGTCCGCCATTTTCAATACGATTTTTGTAAATTTCACTTGAAAGCATTTTGTTAACATTGAAGTGAATGCCAATTTCACGCATAAACTCAATGTAATTAATGTGGTCAAACCAGTCAGCATTGTTGACAATAACAGCTGGGTTTTCGCCTTCAAAATCAAGGAAGACTGAAAGTGTGTTTTTAATTTTTTCAATGTTATGTTTAATTTCGTCTTTTGTAAGCATTTTTCTGAGTTCAGATTTTCCAGATGGGTCACCAATACAAGCGGTTGCTCCGCCCATCAAAACCAAAACCTTGTGACCTGCTTTTTGGAATCTACGCAAAATGCAGTAAGGTATGCAGTGACCAATATGCAAACTGTCGGCAGTTGGGTCACTTCCTTCATAAAGTGTTATTGGTTCACCACTTTCAAGCATTTTTTTTAAGCCTTCCTCATCAGTTGTTTGATAAAGAAGTCCACGTTCTTTTAATTCATTAAACAAATTTGTGTTAACTTTTGTCATAATCATATTCCTTTAAAATTTATTTTTTGATTAACAATTAAAATTTTTGCCCCGTGGGGCGTAAGTTAATAATTTCCAAATAGATTGTATCATAAATTCTCCAAAATTCAAACTTTATTTAAAATAAAAAACCTGTCATTAGCATTTTGCTATATGACAGGTGAGTTTGATAAATTTGTTTTCAACAAAAACACTACATATAGCAAATCTATATGCAGTAATAATAAGATGCAAGTGTGAAAAGTGTATTTTTCATAAGTTCTCTCTTTTTTGTTATATGTTAATTTTACCACCAAAACAATATATGTCAATATTTTTTCATATGTTTTTAACTAAATAAATTTAAAAAATAGTGTTTGTTGACATAAAATTATGCCTATGTTAAAATTTTAAGCAAGGAGAATATTATGATTATTGTTGTTGATTTGGATGATACAATTGCAGATACAGATAATTATAGCGAAAAATACATAGCACAATTTATTAAGGACAACAATTTGCCATACAAACAAGTAAAAAAAGTTTGCAGGTTTGCAGAAGAAAAATTTGATTGGACATTAGATGAAGCTTTGCTTTGGTATAAAACTCATGGCGACAAAATGATGCGAGAATTTCCTTGCAGAGAGTTTTCGGTTGAAACCTTGAACAAATTGCATGATGAAGGTCACCAGATTGTTATTGCAACGGCAAGGGCAACCGATTGGCACTCAAATCCTGTTGAAGCAACTGATGAATGGCTCAAAAAAGTTGGGCTTAAGTTTAACAAAATTTATATTGGAAGAAAAGACAAAGAAAATATTTGCAATGAAGAAAAGGCAGACTTTTTTATTGATGATGATGTGAAAATTTGTTCTCGTGTTGCTGACAATTGCAGAAAAACAAAATCACTATTGATTTCAACTGATTACAACAAAACTCTTTCGCTTACAAGTGGTGTTGAAAGAATAGAAGATTTAAGGGGCCTTGAAAAACTTATTCAAAACGAGAAAAGTTTGGGAGAATAAAATGAAGCTTTATGTTATGCGTCACGGACTCACAGTTTGGAATGAAAAGAGAATAATTCAGGGCAGAAGCAAAAACAGACTTAGTAAAACTGGAAAAGAGCAGGTTCAGAAAGCGGCTGAAAATCTTAAAGACGCAAAAATTGATATTATAATTTCTTCGCCAATGATGCGAACAATGCAAACTGCGAACATTGTTAACAAGTATCACGGTGTGAAAATTTTTAAAGATGATGCTATTATTGAAATGGATCAAGGGCTTTTGACAGGAAGAAGAGTTGATTCACTTTCAGATAAAGAACGAGCACTTCGAGAGCAACGTTCAAAGGAACTTAAAATGGAAAACTTTCATGAAAGGGCAGAAATTGTTAAAGAGTTTATGCGGACAATCAAAGAAAAATATGCTTATGAAAGTGTTTTAATTGTTACTCATGATTGCAACTGTTGTTTGATTGACAAAATTATAAAAAATGAAGATGTTGAAGCAGGTTATGCAAGATCAATGAGTAATTATAAAAATGCAGAAGTTAGATTTTATGAAATTTAAAAAGAAATGAAAAAAGCCAAGGAGACTTGGCTTTTTGTTTGTCTATTTATGCTGCATTTGGGAGTGTTCTGTTTTTCTTAAACCAATCCGTGTCTTTTAAATCGGTTGAGTTATTTGAACATTGAACTGAAAATGTTGTTTCAGTTGCACAAACAACAATTGTTCCGTTGAAAGATGTGAATGAGTTTTCGTTGTAGTTTAAACATAAGCTGGTTACATAAATTTTTGAGCCATACTTGTAAACATTGTTAACAAATTGTTGGGTAGGGAATTGATTTTCATTTTTTGTGGTATATTCTTCAC
>CAKVMF010000058.1 GCA_934771675.1 uncultured Clostridia bacterium | reverse complement strand
CAATGGAACAGCTCAAATTGTTCCCTTTGAAACTTCAATGTTTTATGTTTTAACTGAAGGAACAAATGTTGGAACAGATGCTGGGAGTGATTACAAAGCAAAATTCACTTTAACTGACACCATTAACTGCGTTTGGAAAGATACAGAATCTGACGGCGAAATACTTGCGAGTTTCACAATTGACAAAGCTGAACAAACAGTAACTGAAAATGTTTACAATGGTCAGTTTGATGGAAGAGCACATTATTCAACTGTTCAAACAAATCTTTCAGGTGATGTTTATTATTCTTATGAGGTGTTGACCGCTGAAAATTATCAAACAATTGGTTCATTGAATCCAGCAGATGTTTCATGGACAAACGTTGATGAAAATGGAAAAGTTGTTTATTATTACGCTGCTGGAAATAGCAACTACAATGACAAGGCTGGCGAATTAAAAATCATTATCACAAGAGCAAATTCAAGGACTTTTGTTAATAATGCTTTTGCAATCTTTAATGACAAAAATGTTGAAGTCCCAGAATCTTTTGCTTCTGTGCTTGGCGCTAACAATTCACAAGTTCAAATTACAGACAAAATTAGATATGTTTATTACACAAGCTATGAAAGTGAATCTGTAAACACAAAAACAAATTATAACAACTCTGGGGCAACAAGCGATGGTGGAGCTCCAAAAAACAAAGGTAGTTACTATGTTGTTGCATACTTTGAAGGAAACGACACATATCTTGCATCAAATAGCGATCAACAGGTGTTTACAATTGGTGATGCACCAGAAGGGTTTTATGGTGAGTCTAAAAATGATTTGTATTGGGTAAGTGGAAACAGTGAAGGTTCTGCTGAAAATCAAGGAATAATCTATTTCTGCACAAAGTTGGCAAACATGTCGTTTTTAGGGTTTTATGTTGAATCAACAATTTTTGGAAATGGTTACATTTCAATTGTAAATGGCAAATATATTTTAAATAGTTCAAATGGAAAAACTTATTCAATTCAAATCAATGGTGCACAAACAGATATTTCTGTAACAAATACTGAAGATAATATAGATAAATTCGCTTTAACAAAATTTTCATCTCCTGTGTTTATTGGTGAATATCACGCAACAAATGCTTTGGATTCATCAAAAACCGATGTTCTTAAAATTTATGCTGACAATGGATTGATTTATTTTGAAATGTATTTGTATTACAACTCAAAAGACCAAATTTTGAAAACCGATGAAACCGCTCAAGCAACATTGTCTTATGGAACTGCAAGTTCTGGGCGTGTTAGATTGTCTTTCACTTACACAACTGAAAATGGACAAATTCAATTCCAAGCATATTACTATGAAGAGACACAAACAGTTGTTTTGGTAAACTATTACTATCCATCAATCAATGGTGAAGTTTTTGCAAAAGTTTAGAAATAAAGAAAAAAGAAAAATTCTAGGAAAATCCTAGAATTTTTTTTGTGATTAAAATTTGTATTAAAATTTATAGTTTTGTTGCTCCGCCTGAAACATCCAAAACTTCGCCGGTTATGAATGATGCGTTGTCGCTTGCCAAAAAATAAATTGCTTTTGCAACATCATCTGGTGTTCCGAGTCTTGCAAGTGGAGTTTGATTTTTTACATAATCTTTCGTTTCAACTGAAAGGTGAGAAGTCATCTTTGTTTCAATATAGCCCGGTGCAACAGCGTTCACACGAACAAGTGGTGCAACTTCGGTTGCAAGTGATTTTGTGAGCCCAATAATGCCAGCTTTGCATGCTGAATAAGTGCTTTCCATGCTTCCGCCATATTCTCCATAAATTGAAGAAACGTTGACAATAGAACCGTGTTTTTGCTTAATAAACAACTTTAAAATCTCTCTGTTAAACAAAATTGTTCCTCTTAAGTTTGTGCTTATCATTTCGTCAATCATTTCTGTTGATTTGTAAGTTAATAGATCTTCACTTTCGGCTTTGCCTGCAGCACATACACATGCGTCAATATATTCAAACTCTTTTGATGCTGTGCTTACAAAATTTATGATTTCACTTTCATTTGTTTGATCGCATCGAAGTGCCAGAACATCTGCACCAAGATTTTTTAATTCTGCAATAAAGTTTGTGTCAAAACTGTTTAGATATGTTAGTGCAACATTATAATTGTTTTTTGCAAATTCAAGAGCGGTGGCTTTTCCAATATCTCCAAATCCGCCAGTGATTATAACAGTCTTTTTAAGCATTTGTGTTCTCCATTTGTTTTATTTTTTTCGCAATTTCTAGCATTTTTGTGTTTAAATCTGCCTTAAATCCATCATTTTTTACAACAAAATCAAAATCTTTTGCATTAAATTCATCAATACTAGCGTCTCTTATATCAAAATATTCTTTTGAAATTTTATCTCTCAAAGTGGTTCGGTTGAATCTTGTTTCAAGGTCTGCGGTTACCAATATTTTGAAATTGCACATTTTGAAATATTTCATTTTTGGCAAAAGAGCGTAGTCAAAAACAACATATGGTGCAGGTGATTTTTCTAATGTTTTGTCGATGATTTTTTCCATTATTGTTTCAGACTTTTTGTTTATAAGTTCAAGTTTTCTTGCATCGTTAAATACAATATTGCCGAGTTTTTTTCTATCAATTTCTTCACCATCAAAAACAGACTCGCCAAAATTATCTTTTATGAACTTTTTATATTCTTTAGTTTTCAAAACCTGGTGTGAAACATTGTCAAAATCAATATGAGTTCCATTCAGCACATTTGACAGCATTTCGGCAAGTGTTGATTTTCCTGAACCGCTTTTTCCTACAACTCCAATAATCTTCATAATTTTCCTTAAACCGATGAATTTTTTATAATTTTTAACAAAAAATTTATAAAAATGCACTTTATTTGAAATTCTATTTAGTGGTAATTGAATTTTAGCACAAACATGGTCAAAATGTCTATAATTTGGCAAAAACAATTTGGTTCTTTTTTGACTATTTCAAATATTTATTTTGAAAAAAATTTTAACTGTGTTAATATAAAATTAACAATAAAATATTTTGGGGGAAGTATGTTTAAAATTGTTAACAAAAAATTTTTAAATCCCACTGTTGTAATGATGGATATTGAAGCACCATTTGTGGCAAAAAAAGCACAACCTGGTCAATTCATCATTTTGAGAGTGGATAGCGAAGGTGAAAGAATCCCGCTTACCGTTGCTGGTTTTGATAGAAAAAATGGACTTGTCAAAATTATTTTCCAAGTGGTTGGAAGCACGACTGAAAAACTTAAACACAAAGAAGCTGGCGAATACATTGAAGATTTCGTTGGTCCACTTGGCAAGGAGACTGAAACTGAAAATGTTAAAAATGCCATTGTTGTTGGTGGTGGTGTTGGATGTGCAATTGCTCATCCTGTTGCTCAAAAACTCTATGATGAAGGAGCTCATGTAACAAACATTATTGGTTTTAGAAACAAAGACCTTGTCATTTTGGAAGATGAGTTCAAGGCTTGTTCAAATGAATTTCATGTTATGACTGACGATGGAAGTTATGGCGAAGCTGGAAACGTTTGCGTTCCACTTGAAAAACTTTTAGCATCTGGAAAAAAGTTTGACAAAATCTATGCAATTGGACCACTTGTTATGATGAAATTTGTTGTTATGACAGCAAAAAAATACAATGTTCCATGCATTGTTTCAATGAATCCAATAATGATTGATGGAACTGGAATGTGTGGGTGCTGCAGGCTTATGGTTGACGGCGAAATGAAATTTGCCTGTGTTGATGGCCCAGATTTTGATGGATATAAAGTTAACTTTGATGAAATGATGCAAAGAAACAGAATCTACGCAGATTTTGAAAGACATGCTTACGAAGAAACCTGCAATTTATTCAAAAAGGAGGTTAAGTAAAATGCCTGTTATTCCTAATATGAAAATGGAAAAAAATCCAATGCCAACTCAAGATCCAAAAGTTCGTGCACACAACTTTGATGAAGTTGCACTTGGCTATGATGAAGCAACTGCTATTGATGAAGCAAAACGTTGTCTTAATTGTGTAAATATGCCATGTTCTGCAGGTTGTCCTGTAAGAATTCATATTCCTGCATTTATTCAAAAAGTTCGTGAAGGTGACTTTGAGGGGGCATATCAAATTATTGCTGAATCATCAACCCTTCCTGCTGTTTGCGGAAGAGTTTGCCCTCAAGAAACACAATGTGAATCAAAATGTGTAAGGGGCATCAAAGGTGAACCTGTTGGAATCGGCAGACTCGAAAGATTTGTTGCTGACTGGCACAATATGCACAGCGACGGAAAAGAAGTTAGAGAAGCTCCAAACGGACACAAAGTTGCCGTTGTTGGTTCTGGCCCATCAGGACTTACTTGTGCAGGTGACCTTGCAAAAAAAGGTTATGATGTAACCATTTATGAAGCACTTCACAGAGCTGGTGGTGTTTTGGTTTATGGTATTCCTGAGTTCAGACTTCCAAAATCAATTGTTCAAAAAGAAGTTGATAAATTAAAATCTCTTGGTGTTAAAATTGAAACAAACATGGTTATTGGAAAAACATTGACCGTTGATGAACTTTTTGAAATGGGCAATGAAGCTGTGTTTATCGGTTCTGGCGCAGGACTTCCAAGATTTATGGGTATTCCTGGTGAAGAATATAATGGTGTTTATTCAGCAAATGAATTTTTAACCAGAAGCAATCTTATGAAAGCTTATGAAGAACATCCTGTTACCCCAATTATGAAGGGTGGGGTTGTTGCTGTTGTTGGTGGTGGAAATGTTGCTATGGATGCTGCAAGAACTGCTCTTAGACTTGGCGCTAAAAAAGTTTATATTGTTTATAGACGTAGTGAAGAAGAACTTCCTGCTAGACACGAAGAAGTTGAACATGCAAAAGAAGAAGGTGTTGAATTTAAACTTTTGACCAACCCAGTTGAAGTTTTGGGATATGAAAATAAGGATGATAGAAAAGATCCAAAGAATGGATTTGTAACCGCAATCAAGTGTATCAAAATGCAACTTGGTGAACCTGATGAAAGGGGAAGACGCAGACCAGTTGAAATTCCTGGAAGCGAATTTGAAATTCCAGTTGACACAGTTATTATGTCTATTGGAACATCTCCAAACCCACTTATCAAAACAACAACAGAAGGTCTTGATGTAAATTCACATGGTGGAATCATTGTTGAAGAAGAAACCGGAAAAACAACCAGAGATGGTGTGTATGCTGGTGGTGATGCTGTTACTGGCGCTGCAACAGTTATCTCTGCAATGGGAGCTGGAAAGGTTGCAGGACTTGCAATTGATGAATATATCAAAAACAAAAAACGCAAATAATGATTATTTTGAATAAAAAATTAAATAAAATTTAACAAAAATGCAAAATAATTGAAAAAAATAAATTTTTGCTGTTACAACACATGTTTATTTGTAAAATATTTATTTTTAAAATAAGGTTGTTGCAGGATAAATTGGTTAACGAAAAAGAACTCTTGAAAAAGGGTTCTTTTTTTCTTATCAAAATCAAATTTTTGTGATAAACTAAAATCAGAGGTGATATTATGAATATTTTAAAAAGGGAAAAAATTAAATCAATAGTAATGTCAGTTGCAGCTATTATTCTTGGAATATTGTTTTGTGTAATTCCAAACGAATCATTAAGCGTAATTGAAACAATTGCATCAATCTGCTTGATTGCATATGGAACAATTGGAATATTTGTTTATAGTTTCACACCGGTTTTGTTTAGAGAATCTATGATGCTCATAAACGGCGTGTTCTGCATTGGTCTTGGCTTGCTTATTATTTTTGTTCCATCATTCTTTGTGTTTGGTGTTGGACTTGTTGTTGCTCTTAATGGTCTTGAAAGATTTGGCTATTCATTTGATGTTAAAGAAGTTCACGACAAATATTGGTGGATTGATATGATTGCAGGACTATTTATGTTTGCACTTGGCGTAACAACAATTATTCTTTGCAACACATCAGTTGCAACAAATATCTTGATGATTTACTTTGGTGTTTCTGTTGCTCTTGATGGACTTCTTAATTTGATTTTGATTTTTGCTCTTCACAGAGAAATCAAGAGAGTTAAAAAGTTTATTAAATCAAACGGCGAGGATTTCACAGACTACGAAGTTAAATAGTTTGTTAAATTTTGTCAAAAATTGTCTTATTTTGCATATGTGAAAAATTTTGGTATTGGCTGGTGTATAATGCTTCAAAAGGGAGGCATTATATGGG
>CAKVMF010000057.1 GCA_934771675.1 uncultured Clostridia bacterium | reverse complement strand
GCATAAGCTCTGTCAAAATCAAGAGATTCAACAAGGCTTAAACTCTTTTTTAATTCTGTTTCGTTTCCGCCCCAAATGTCAGTTCGTCCAACACCATCTTCAAAGAGCGTGTCGCCTGAAAACAAACATCTATTTGTGAGCAAACAAACACTGTCAATTGAATGTCCCGGTGTGAAATAAACATCAAAATCAAATGAACCAAGTTTCAATTTTTCTGCATAATATTTTATGTGGTTTTTGGGAATTTCATGCGTAATATTTTTGCGTATCATTGTGGATGCGTTTTTTTCACTATCACCCAAAATATCTTCACATCCATCTTTCACATAAACATCACAGTCAAATTTTTGAACATAACTTTCAATGTTCCAAATGTGATCAAAGTGCAAATGTGTTATCAAAACTGCCAGCACCTTTTTGCCTTGAACAACGCTTTCAATATCCTGAACTTCAGCACCTGCGTCAACAATAACTGCTTCATTCCCGTTGATTAAAACGTATGTGTTTTGGTCAAAAACACCTCTTAAAAACTTTGCTTTAATGGTAACAATTTTCATATTTAGCCTCACAAAAAGAGCAACTTTATTGCTCTTTAATTTATTTATCAAAATTAATTTTATCACGAATGATATATTTTGGTCGGTCTTGAACTTCACTGTAAATTCTTCCAACATAAATGTTTGAAAGACCATGCAAAAACCATGTCGTTGAAAATAATAGCACAACTGTTGGGAACATCCAAGCTGTTAGTGGAAGCACGATTTTGCAGCATGCAAGAACAATAAATGTGATGAATGTTAAGCATGAAAGCACTCCACAAAATGCACCGCACTTCATTGAAAGTGAAAGTGGATATGAACTATTTGAAACAATGCCGTTTGTTGCAAGTTTCATAAGTTTTTTGAAGTTGTATTTTGTTTTTCCTGCAACCCTTTCCTTTCTTTCAAACTCAACAAATGTTTGTTTGAAACCAACCCATTCAGTCATTCCACGAAGAAATCTATCTCTCTCTTTCATGTCAACCAAAACGTTGATAACTTTTCTATCAAAAAGTTTGAAATCTCCACAGTGTTTTGGAATTTTTAAACCAGTGATTTTTTCAAAAAAGTTTGTGTAGATGTCACTCGTTTTTTTCTTGAAAAATGTTTCGCCTTTTCTGAGCAATCTCTTGCCGTGAACAACGTCATAACCTTCTTTCCATTTTTCAATCATTAAAAGGATTGCTTCAACTGGATCTTGAAGGTCAACATCAATATCAACAACTGCTTCGCCTTCCGCAGCTTTAAAACCTGCGAGAATTGCAGCTTGTTGACCAAAATTTCTTGAAAAATTTATAACTTTAACTCTCTTGTCTTTGGTTGCTATATTTCTTAAAATTTCAGCAGTGGCATCTTTGCTTCCGTCATTAACAAAAATAACTTCATATTTTTCTTTTGTTTTGTCCATAACCGGAATAATTGCCTCATAAAATGCTGGAATCGTTTCTTCTTCATTGAAGCAAGGAACAACAATTGAATACTTTGCACTCATAGTAACTTCTCCTTTGTTTAATTTTATTATCAATATCCTGTTTGATTTTGTCAAGAAAAATAAAGTATATCCACTCATAAACTCCTATAATTTCCTATAAAAATTGACATTCGCTTGCAACTTGTGATATTTTTTAATCATCAAATATAAATTGGAGAATGATTATGGTTGAACTTAAAACTCAAAATTTTTCTGAAAACAAAAAATTATATAAAAAAGTTGAAGACGAATTGAAAGACTTGCTCGGCAAAGACGCAGTTATAGATCATGTTGGATCAACCGCAATTCCAGACATGTGCGGAAAGAATATTATCGACGTTTTGGTTGGAGCAAAAACTGAAGATGATTTTGCAAAATTTAAACAATTGATTTCAAAAACCTATTTTGCAAGTTTAAACAGTTATAATGCAACTGAAATTTATCAATTTTTTGCATCAAAAACTGGCGAAACTGGAAGCGGAGATGTTCATATTCACCTTGTTAAAATGCAAACGGAAAGATACAATGATTTTTTGTATTTAAGAGATTATTTGCTTGAAAATAAAGATGAAGCGAAAGCCTATGCAAACCACAAAAAAGAATTGGTTTCAAGCGGAATAACCGACCGAAAAGAATATCGTCGAATCAAGAGTGAATACGTATCAAAATTAATCGAACGAGCAAGAGCCTATCATCAATCAAAAACAATGTAAAAAACCTTGAACAAGGTTTTTTATTTTTACAGAATTTCACAACTCTTTGTTTGACATAAATTAAATAAAATTATTATAATAAAATTAATCAAAAATGCGGAGAAAAATATGAAAAATATTTTAATCACAGGAGCTGCAAGCGGCATGGGAAAAGCCCTAGCCACTGCCATTTCAAATGAAAACTTGCTTCTTGTTGACAAGGATTCAAAAAAATTAAAAGCTGTCGCAAAAAGTCTTAATTGTAAATATTTTGATTGTGATATTTCAAATATTGAAAACTTAAACAAACTTCAAAAATATCTTAAAAATGTTTTTAACAAAATTGATGTTTTGATCAACTGTGCAGGAGTTTGGACAAAGGGCGAACTTTCAAATTTATGCAACGAACACTTTGCAAAACTTAACACTTTGGAACGTATAAAGGATGTTATTGACACAAACACTTTTGGAACAATTGCTATGATAAACATTGTTATGCCATTTTTTATTAAAGCAAATTGTGGTCAAATTGTAAACATCAACTCACAAAGCGGAGTTCAAAAAGAAGAATTTTGTCCTGTTTATAATGCTTCAAAACACGGGAGTTACAACTATCGCAGAGCAATTGAAAGCGACCTTGCAAAACACAACATAAAAATAACCGACATCTGCCCAGGGCTCGTTAAAACTGATTTTTATATCAATGCTGAAGACAAACTTCCAGATGAAATCATGAATTTGGGGCTTGATACCGACGCTGTTACAAACACCGTTCTCTATGTTTTAAACTTGCCAAAAAACATAACAATACCAAGCATTGAAATCAAAAATATGTTAAATTATTAGGAGTAAATATGAAAATTGCAACATGGAACATTGGTTCAGGTATAAACATAAACAACTACAAGGAAGATTTGTTTGACATTACCCCAGAACTAAAAACAGATGACTCAGTTATGCAAATCATTGCAAAACAAATAAAAGACAACAACGTTGATGTTATTGCCATTCAGGAAATCATCACAACAAAAAGTTTTGAATATGCTCAAAAATTGAGCGAACAAACCGGCTTGAAATATTATCTAACCTATGAAAACAGCCCTTGCCATTTGGTTAAAAACACGATGTTTGGAATTGCCATTTTTTCAAAATATCCTTTAACCAAAATTGAAGAAAAATTCTTAACAAATCCAAACTTAACAAAAACAACTGAAAAAGGAACTTACACCTCACATAACAAAGGCTACATGATTGCAAGAGTTGAATGCGAAAAACCTTTCTATATCTCATGCACACAGTTTTTACCTTTCCATAGATTCAATGCAGATATTGAGAATTACAAATTTATTGCAAATGAATATCAAACTGACAATGAAAAATACAATGCAATATGCTGCGGAGATTTCAATGCAATTCAGGGCCTTGAAAAATTAAAAAACGTTTTAAAAACCACCCTTTCAACTTGCACCGCAGCTTTTGACGAAATAACAACAGTTGACGGAAAAAAGTGTGATAATATTCTCGTTCCAAAAACAATAAAAATCAAAAATAAAAAAATTTTCAAAAATGATTTATCTTCTGACCACTACATGTGCATGATTGAAATTTAGCAGAAAAAAAAGAACCTAAACAAGGTTCTTTTTTTTGCACTTTATTGCATTTGGTTGTTTTTCATCATTTCACTTTCTTTTTCAATTTGTTTTACAGCAACCGCCTTTGCGTATTTTTCATAAATTGGAGTTACATCACCATATGAGTTTACACCAGGCTTTTCAAGCAAAACTCTTTCAGGTTTAAGCTCTGGAAATTGTTTTGTTGATTGCATAGAAAACAAATTTACAAATGAATCATTCATAAGTGATGTTGGATCAAATGAATTGCAATCAAAAGATGAACGAGTTGTTCTTGGAACGTAATATTTTTCATCACCAAAATAGATCATTGAGTGAACTGATTCATCTTTTTGGCAAGTGCTGATAAATTCATTTCCAACAACAAGTATAACAGCATCATCTTTTTGGTTTTCAAAAACAATTTTTGAAACTGCGTCAAACACTCTGTTTTTGTAGTCTTTTTTTGTTTCAATTCCATATTCATTTTTCATATTTAAGTTTGCTCGAAGAATTTGAGAAGATGCTTTATTTCCAAACACTTTGATTGGACTTATATCTTCACGGCTATATGCTGAAATCTCACCATAGTTTCTATCATTAAACAATCCGCTAATTTCAACATCATTTTCAGTGCAAAGATTGTTAGCAATAAGCCTTGGAATAATTATTGAACAAAAATGTGATGCAGCATTGCTATCTGAAGAATAAACTTTAACTCTTTTCTTTCCTGTTTCTTCAAGTTTTTTTGCTAAGTTGTTCCCTACCTTCAATGCATTTTGCATTTCATCATGATCCAAAAGTCTTTGTGTTCCGTTTTTAAAGGTTGGATCGGTTTTTTTGCTGCAATTTATGATATAACAATCCATAACTCACCTCACATAAATTTTCTTTTACAACCTAATAATAACAAAGTTAAACTCTATTTTCAATAGGTAATCCATTTTTTTACAAAAAAAATAAAAATTTGCAAACTAAATATAGACAAATTTTGCAGTTGGTGCTATACTAATTTAGTAAACTTACTAGCAAACTGTGTTTGCAGTAATTTTTTTTTGATTTAGGAGATAATTATGGATGAAAATAATATCCGCAATATTGCGATTATTGCGCACGTTGACCATGGCAAAACAACACTTGTCAATGCACTTTTAAAAGAAGGCGGAGTTTTTAGAGAAAACCAAGCAGTTCAAGACAGAGTTATGGACTCAAACGCACTTGAACGTGAAAGAGGTATCACAATTTTTAGTAAAAACGCATCACTTATGTATAATGGTGTGAAAATCAACGTTGTTGACACCCCAGGACACGCAGATTTCGGTGGCGAAGTTGAACGTATTTTGAAGATGGTTGATGGCGTTTTGCTTGTTGTTGACGCATTTGAAGGAACAATGCCACAAACCAGATTTGTTCTTGAAAAGGCACTCGCTTTGAACCACAAGGTTATTGTTGTTGTTAACAAAATTGATAGAAAAGATGCTAGAGTAAAAGAAGTTATTGATGAAGTTCTTGATCTTCTTATGGATCTTGACGCAAATGACGAACAACTTGACTCTCCGTTTGTTTTCTGCTCAGCAAGACAAGGTATTTGCTCACTTGATATGGACACCGTTGGAACTGATATGAAACCACTTTTGGACACAATCTTAAAGCATATTCCTGCTCCAACAAGTGATCCAAACAAACCTTTCAAGATGCTCGTTTCATCTTGTGAACAAAATGACTATCTTGGAAAACTTGCTGTTGGAAAAGTTGAACAAGGAAGCGCAAAAGTAAATGAAACTCTTGATATTGTAAACTATCATGATGCTGATAAACACAAAACTTTCAAAGTTACAAACATCTTTGAATTCCAAGGACTTAAAAAAGTTCCTGTTTCTGTTGCTTGCCCAGGTGATATCGTTTGCCTTTCAGGTTCTGATGAGGTTACCATTGGTGATACAGTTGCAAACAAAGAAGACATTTCACCTATTCCATTTGTAAAAATCAGCGAACCATCAATTGAAATGGAATTTTCAGTTAATGATTCCCCACTTGCTGGAACTGAAGGTAAATTTTTTACATCAAGACACCTTCGTGATCGTTTGATGAAAGAAGCAGTTCGTGACCTTTCACTCAGGGTTTATGAAACTGAATCAGCTGATAAATTCAGAGTTCTTGGCAGGGGCGAAATGCACATTTCAATCTTGGTTGAAAATATGCGTCGTGAAGGCTATGAATTCCAAGTTTCAATGCCAAAAGTTATCTACAAAGAAGAAAATGGTGTTACACTTGAACCATTTGACAACCTTACAATTGACGTTCCAGAAAACTGTGTTTCAACAATCATGGGTTCTATGGGCGTTAGAAAAGGTGAACTTCAAAATATGTCACCAAAAGGTAGCCGTATTCGTTTGGAATTTAAG
>CAKVMF010000056.1 GCA_934771675.1 uncultured Clostridia bacterium | reverse complement strand
AAACAACTGATGAAACACAGTTTGGAATAAGCCCAACCAACAGTGCAACAAGTGGTTGAAAAGCATAACTTGTCTGCAAAAATGCAGTGATTTTTTCTTCAGTTACAAGTCCAACAATAGTGCCCATCAAAAGATTGATAACAAAAATGTAAGCGATAATTTTTGCGCTGTGAACGAGTGGATGAATCCAGTCAAATTTTTGGTCTTCAAGATCATGGTGACAGCATGCGTGAATGTGGTCATCGGTTTCGCTTTCTGGTGGAGCATTCTGCTTGTTTGTTCTTGTGTTTTTTGATTGTTTAGTTACAAGAGCGTTTTGAGCAATTACTTCTTTGTTGTTTTTGAAAATAAGCTTTTGCAAAAACATTGCAAAGTAACCTATCAAAATCGCCATTATGATTTTTGTCACAATAAGCATAACGAGTGAAATTAAACAATTTTTGTTTGAGATGTGTGAAAACAAAATAGGTATAGCTTCATCGCTGGTGGCAATGAAAACTGAAATAAGAGCAGCTGCTGAAATTTTCTTTTTTGAATAAAGTTCACTTGAAACAACTGAAAAACCGCATTGTGGGACTGCGCCAAAAAGTGCGCCAATAACAGGACTTGCTTTTCCGGTTAAAAGTTTTGATTTTTCAAACTTGAAAACGTTTTTATATTCCAAAAACTCAATCAAAAAATAAACCACAAGCAAAAGTGGAATAAGTTTGAGTGTATCTATGGTTGAATCTTTCAAGACTTCAAGAAAATCCATTTTGTCTACTCCATTAAATAATACTAAATGATTATAGTTATTTGTAATTAATTTGTCAAGAATAATATATGGTGGGTAAGTTGACAAGAGTCCTAATTTTTAAAATAAAAAACCGCAAAATATGCAGTTTTTTGATTAAATATGATGAATTTTTTATATTTTTTTAAGAATTTCGTTTATTTTGTCATAAATTTCCGTGCAATTAATATTATTTAAAAATATTTTCTTTGTTTTTGGTTTTCCATAAACTTCAAATGCTCCAGATGGACAAACCCAAGAGCTTTCGGTTGGTTTTGCGGTTAGTGCAAAAATTTCGTCTTGTGCTGCATGTTTTGTTTTTGGAAATATGCACTTCATTCCAAAGTTTAAAAATGAATATGTGAGTTTTCCAAACTTTCCATGTGAAGAACTCATGAGTGATGATGCGGTGATTCCGGGATGACAAATTGAAACGATTGTTTTTGATTTTTTTTCATGCAATCTTTTGCTAAACTCTGTTGCATATGCTGTTAGCCACAATTTTGCATTTGCATAAGTTTTTATATCATTTTTAGATGTTTTTAAGTCAATATCGCTCAAATTTGCGGTTTTGTGTTTAATTGAAAGCGAAGAAACAAAAACAATTTTTGAATCTGCTTTCTTTTCAAGCACTGGCAAAAGGTTGATTGATAAAAAAATTGGAGCTAGGCAATCAACAAAAAAGTGCTTTTCATAGCCGCATGGCAAAACTTCTTTTTTGTTTGCAAAAATTCCAGCATTATTTATAAGTCCGTCAATGCCATCAGGAAAATTTGCTTTAACCATGTTTGTAAATTCAAGTATGCTGTTTTTGTCTGTTAAATCAAGACTAAAAATTGTTGCATCAAAATTTGGATAAGATTTTTTAAGTTCTTCTATTTGACTTTTTGCTTTGTTTGTATTTCTAACTCCAACAATGACTTTTGTTTGGGTTTCGGCAAGCATAACAAGAGATTGGTAACCTATTCCACTGGTTGTGCCAGTAATAAGAATAGTTTTTCCTTTTAAAGAACGTGCATTTGTTTCAAGCCAATGTTTTTTGTTCATATTTTCACCCAGCTCAATTGTAGCATAAATTAATAATAAATCAAAATATTTTAAAAATAAAAAGTCAGGACTTATTCCTGACTTTTTTGCATTTTTAATTATTTTTTATGAAAATTTAATTATTTTTTTTCAAATTATTTAATTTCAATGCGTTTTTTGGTTTCTTCACGTTTTTCTTTTGGAATGTAAATTTTCAAGATACCAGAATCAAGAGATGCTTCAATATCTTCTTCTTTTATATCACCAACATAGAATGATCTTGCACTTGAGCCAAAGTATCTTTCACGACGGATGTAGTTGCCTTTTTTGTCTTTTTCATCATTGTTTGAATTTTGTTTAGCTTCAATGGTAAGGTAACCATTGTTGAGTTCAAGATTAACATTTTCTTTTTTAACACCTGGCATTTCAACTTCCAAAGTGTAGCCGTTTTCTTCTTCACGCACATCGGTTTTCATCAATTTGTCGAGTTCTTTAAATTCATTCTTGATTGATGGAAATCTAAAGAAGCCATCAAAGAATGGATCAAAAACATCATAGTGCTTTTCATGAGTAGAAATCTCTTTGCTTGGTTTTTGATTGTTTTGTTTTTCATATTTATTATTAAAATTATTTTGTTCCATAATATTTACCTCTTTTTAGTTATGTTTAAATGAACTTGTTTTATTCATTTAACAGTATATATTATAGTTCACTATTTTAGCACTGTCAAGCAAAGAGTGCTAATTTTTTAAAATTTTTTATAAATTTTTAAGGCTGTTTTCGGAACACAAAAAAAGGAGAACTTGTTAGTTCTCCTTTGAGCCATTATTCTTTTCTTCTTTTGATTTTGCCGTTGCTTTTTCTTTGGCTTCACGTTTTTCAAGTTTTGCTTTGTGCTTTAGATATTGTTTGCTTCCAACTTCATTTTGTTTGTATGAATCAACCATGCTAGTTTTTAGGTAGTTAACAATGCGGTCTTTTTCATCATTAAAATCATTGTCAGGATTAAACGTGATAGGTTTTTCAATGTAAATTGTTCTGTTTACTTGTGAAATAAATGTTGGGTAGAAAGTAATTTTTTTGCCGGTTTTTTGATGGTAATATTTTGCAATATGTTCAAAGCCGGTTTGAAACTCTCCAACACCTTCATTAACATAGTCTTTTTCAGGGAAGATAACAATTGTTTTTCCTTTTTTGAGTTCGTCGGTGGTTATTTTCATTGTTTTTAAGTTTTCTCTAAAGTTTTCTCTTGAAACTGGTATGCCCCTAGCCATATACTTCATTGTGAAAACCATAAGATTTTTGATGATTGCGATAATGATTGCTTTTATCCATTTTGGAACTTTTTTGTAGTTGTTGTAAATCATTAAGCCCATTTGTTTTTCAACGCATTCAGGAATCATCATTTTGTCAATAATCCATGGTCTGAATCTTTTTGGAAATCTCAAAAACATTGCAATTGGTCCAAAAAGTTCATAGTGGTTTGAAATAAAGATTTGTGCTTCGTCGGTCTTGTTTATATTTTCTTTGCCTTTGACTTTGCATCTAAAGAATATTTTTGCAAATACCCATGCGATTGCAAAAATAATAAAACAAAAAAAATAATTTATAGCTCTGCCTACAGCACAAAAAAATCTAATAAAAATATTCTTCTTTTTCTTTTCCATAAAATCTCGCTTCTGTGTTATATAAAGATTGTAATTATTTATTGGTGAAAAGTAAAGTTATTTTGAAGCAAAAAAGGAATAAGCTCTTCAGCTTATTCCTTTGATTTAAAAAGTTTACAAAATTGTATATTTGTTATTTGTTTTCGTCGTCATTTGATGGCTCGTTGTTATTGGTGTTGTCATCAAGGGAATGTTCATAATCAAGTCTATCAGCATTATTTTCGTCGGGGTTAACTATTTCATTGTCAGATTTGTTTTGATTGTGCTTGTGCTTTTCAAAGTAAAGTGGGTCGTTAAGCATCTGTTCAATGTCGCTGGCTGAATATGAATATGTATCTGTTTTTCCTTTGTCTGAAAGAACTGTGCTTGTGAAGAAGTTGTCGTTTTCATCGCCAATTTTCTTTAAGTGTTTGCGATTGTCGTAATCACTTTTTGGGATATCAACAACTGAATTTGTGCGATATTCTGAAACAATTTCATAAATCAAAAGCACCATTCCAAACACTGCAAAAGTTCCTGAAATTGCGAGCAAAACAATTTGATTTGATGGAAGAATGTAGTTTGCAAGCAAAAGTGAAATTGGTGAAAAGACATAGGTTCTTGAAGTTTTAAGTTTTTTCATATATCTAACAAAAATTGCTGCAATGATTTCCGCAAACCCAACAATAAACAGCACTGCAATAACCCATGAAAGATTTTTGTAAAGTGGATCTATTGTAAGCCCACCCATCAATGTTGTTTCAAATTTTTTGTGAGTTTCGTCTTCAACACGAAGAATATGAACATTGTAAGTCCCTGCTTGCGTTGGTGGGGTTGAAGTCCATTCTCCATCAACAAAGTATGTCACTTGAAAATTGTTTAAGGTTGATGAAAGGTTAAAACTGTGATAATTTTCATCAAATTCATAAGATTGAGAATCGATGTTTAAAGTTACGGTTTCTTTTTCTTCCCATTTTGCATAAAGATTAAGGTCTCGGCTTGGCATTGAAGTTGAGTTAAATGCGATTGTATATGAACTATCTTCAAACCATCCGCAGAACTTATAGCCTTCACGTGAAAGTGCTGGGTAAGTGATTGTGTCACCAAACAACTTTTGTTGTGATTGTTCTTGAGATGTGTGTGTAATAAAGATTAGAGCATATTGTCTTGGTCGCCATTGAGCAACCAGGGTTATGCTAGAACTTGGAAAGTATTGATCATCAGTGTATCTTTCACCGGTTGATTCAAGTCGCCAGCCTGCAAAGTCGTAGCCTTCTCGTAAAACTTGTGGAAAATGTTTTGTTAATGGTGAGTTTGCTTCGCCATAAATTGATGAAGTTGAGTTTTCGGCAAACGTTCCGCCGTTTGTTGTGAAGTAAATTGTTACATATGGTGTCCATTTTGCATAAAGAGTTATGGACTTTTCAAAAGTTTGGTTTGTGTAAGGATTTAAAAATGTTCCATTATCTGTGAACCAGCCATTGAAAGCATAGCCTGCACGTTCCATGGTTGGGTAGGCGATAGTTTCGCCAAATTTTCCAGTTACTAAAATATTTGAAGCATCGGTGTTTTGGTTAAAGGTTATTGTTAAGTCAACAAGTGAAGATGTTGCAACAATTTGTCCGCCAACGAGTGTGGCATTGATTTGGTAGTAATTGTTTTGAGAAACAAATTCCAAATTGTTAAAAACAGAAGTTGTAACATTTGATGAAACTATGAAGTTTGTGTTTGAATATGGAATCAATATTTTTAGACTTTCAGTTGAAATAATGTTTGTTGATGAATCAAAAGTTAAGCTGTTTTCGGCAACAATACTTGCAAAAATTGTTGTGCTTACCCCAAGACTATTTTTTGTAAAAACTGCTGCATTTTCGTTTAAAAGTTCAATAGCTTTTGATCCTGCAAAAGTTGAAGCAAATGAAACGTTATCGAGTGTTAATGAAACTGTTTTGTTTGAAATAATAGAGATTAATTTTTGTGAATTGTGAGCAGTTAATGAAAAATCTTTAAAATTTATTGTTGATGTTTCGGCTGGATTGATAACAAATATTTCATTTGAAATAGAAGAGATGACAGTTCCCGAAATATTGTAAGACTTGTCGGCGAGTTCAATTGTTGAAGATGTTTCAAAATTGTCAAACTCAATGTTTAATGGAGTGCCAGTTGGAACAATGCTACGAATCACATCAAGAGCAAGATTGAATGATGATGCTGTTGAAACGGTTTCAAGAGTTCCGTCGTTCATTTTGCTTTTTATTGTGACAATTTTCGAGCCAGAAGTGTTCACATCATTTGAAACAACATATTCATATGTTGGCAATGCATCAGCACTTGCCGTGGCGGTTGAATTTAATCCAAACTTGCCGCAAACTGCTGAAAAAATAAGCATTAAACCAATGACAAAAAATTTCAAATATTTTTTCATATTAACTCCATAAAATATACTACTTTAATAGTAATTATTTTTACTTAAATTGTCCACCAAAAAAGTTGTTTTATGCAATCAATTGAAAAATTTTTTAAACAAAAAAAACACAAGAACTTTTTTTTTGCTCTTGTGCTTTGATTGTTTATTTTAGTTTTGATTTAATCTTTTTCAAGATGTCTTTTACATTAAACCCTGCTTTTTCATAAACTTCTTTTCCGCTGCCGCTCTTTTGATAATTGTCAACAGAAATTAAAAGTCCGTCAGTTCCAATATATTTGAACCAAATTGGGTCGTTTGATGCTTCAATTGCGAGTTGAGAGTACTTTTGGACTTCTTCCGGATTACGTCTTGCTTTGCGTACATAG
>CAKVMF010000055.1 GCA_934771675.1 uncultured Clostridia bacterium | reverse complement strand
GGTAGATTCTGTTAGAAAACTTGGCGGACTTACTTTTGTTACACTTCGTGATAAGTATGGCAAAACTCAAGTTGTTTTTAAAGATGAAGCAGTTGATCTTTCAAAAGAAGATGTTGTTTCAATTGATGGAACTGTTGTTGAGCGTGAAAGCAAAAATCCAAACATGCCAACAGGTGATATTGAAGTTGTTGCAAAAAATGTAACAATGCTTGGAAAATGCTCTGCGCAACTTCCATTTGATATAAAAAATAGTGAAAATGTTGCTGAAGATATTCGCTTGAAATATCGTTATCTTGATCTTCGTGCAGATTACAACCAAAAAATGCTCAAACTTAGAAGTGATTTGCTTTTGTTTGTTAGAGAATATATGAACTCTCAAAACTTTATGGAAGTTCAAACTCCAATTTTGACAGCGTCAAGTCCTGAAGGTGCAAGAGATTTCTTGGTTCCAAGTCGTCTTAACCCTGGAAAATTTTATGCACTTCCACAAGCTCCACAACAATTTAAACAATTGCTTATGGTTTCTGGTGTTGATAGATATTTCCAAATTGCTCCATGCTTTAGAGATGAAGATGCAAGGGCTGATAGAAGTCCAACAGAATTCTATCAAATTGATATGGAAATGGCTTTTGCAACACAAGAAGATGTGTTTGAAGTTATTGAAGGTCTTTATACTCAAATTTTCAAAAAGTTCGCAAATTTTGAAATTTCTGAATTTAAGAGAATTAAGTATAATGATGCAATTCGTGATTATTGCAGTGATAAACCAGATTTAAGAAACCCACTCAAAGTTGTTGATGTAAGTGAGATTTTTGCTGACACAACTCTTAGTATTTTCCAAAACAAAACAATCAAATGCATCAAAGCAAAAACAGATGAAAAACCAAGAAAGTGGTATGACAAACTTACAGACTTCTTAAAATCAAGAGAAGCAAAAGGTCTTGCATATTTTGTTGTTCAAGATAATGATGAAATTTCTGGTGGCGTTTCAAAATTTGTTACTGAAGTTGAAAAACAAAAACTTAAAGAACTTACAAACTTTGAAAAAGGCGACACATTATTCTTTGTTGCTGATGAAAAAGATAATGCAATCAAGTTTACAAATGTTTTGAGAAATGAACTCGGAAAAGAACTTGGACTTATTGATGAAAATGATTACAAGTTCTGCTGGATTGTTGATTTTCCATTCTTTGAAAAAGATGATGATGGAAATATTGCATTTTCACATAATCCATTTTCACTACCACAAAGCAGTCTTGAAGAAATCAAAAAAGATCCACTTAGTGCACTTGCTTATCAATATGACCTTGTTATTAATGGTTATGAAAGCTTGTCTGGCGCGGTTCGTAACCATGATCAAAACATGATGGTTGAACTCTTCAAACTTGCAGGCTATGGAAAAGAAGTTGTTGTGAACAAATTCCCAGCACTTTATAACGCATTCTCATACGGTGCTCCACCACATGCTGGCGCTGCTCCTGGATTTGATAGAATTATGATGCTTTTGACTCATAATGAATATATTCGTGATGTTTATGCATTCCCAATGAATAAAAACGCACAAGATCCACTTTGCAATGCACCAAACACAGTTGATGAAAAATTGCTTAGAGATGTGCATATTAAACTTATTGATGATTAACAAAAAATACTTTTTGAACCAACCATTCAAAAAGTATTTTGCTTAATTTGAATATAAAAAGGCAAAAATATATTTGGAGAAAATATGGAAACAAAAAGAGAATTGATTGAACTTGGCAAAGCGGTTAAACTTCATGGATATTTGGGTGAAGTTAAAATTGCAACAAGTTTTGATAACGATTTTGATATTAAAAAAATTGAGTCATTGTTTGATGAAAACGGAAATGAGCTTAAAGTAAAAAGAATTATGAAAAGCACTGACGGAATCTATGTTGGATTTGTTGATGTTGGACTTGAACAAGCTCAAAAAATGATAGGAAAATTTTTCTTTATGGACAGATCTTTGGTTGAAGGTAAGGTTTTGATTGAAGATCTTAAAGGTTCAGTGGTTTGTTTTGAAGATGGAAACGAAATTGGAAAAGTTGTTGATATTCAAGATTATGGTTCAGCTGAAGTGTTTTATGTTCAGCTTTTAGATGGAAGAGAACTTTTGTTTCCAAATGTAAAGGGAATCATTGTTTCATTTGATTATCACGCAAAGAAAATTGTTGTAGATAAATCAAAACTTAAAGAGGTTTCAGATTATGAGAATTGATGTTTTAACATTATTTCCAGAGATGTTTGAACCATTAAAACAAAGCATTTTAAAAAGAGCAACCGAGTCAAATAAACTTGAAATAAATTTGATAAATATCAGAGATTACTCAAAAGATAAGCATAAAAAATGTGATGATTACACATTTGGTGGTGGGCCCGGAATGCTTATGATGCCACAGCCAATTTATGATGCAATGACCAGCATTGAAGGTTTCAAGGATGCTAGGAAAATCTATTTGAGTCCAAAGGGTAGAGTTTTTAAACAATCAATTGCAAAAGAAATTTCGAAATATGACCACTTGATATTTTTGTGCGGACACTATGAAGGTGTTGACCAAAGAATTTTAGATACATTAATTGATGAAGAAATTTCTATTGGCGACTATGTTTTGACGGGCGGAGAACTTCCAGCAATGGTTGTTATTGATGCTGTGTCTAGGCTTGTTGATGGAGTTCTTGGTTCAAATGAGTCTTCATCAATTGAATCTTTTGAAAATGGACTTTTGGAATACCCACAATACACAAAGCCAAGAGAGTTTATGGGAATGGAAGTCCCTGAAGTTTTAATTTCTGGGAATCATCAAAAAATTGATGAATGGAGAAATCAAAAATCGCTTGAAATAACAAAGAAAAATAGACCAGATTTGTTGGATGATAATAAGTAATTATAAAATCATAACTTGCCAGTTATCAAATAATAACATATAAATTATAAAAATAAAACAATCATGTTAAGGAAAGGAAAATGAAAGAGATTAAATGGTTTCCGGGGCATATGAAAAAAGCTTTGGACGATATTGAAGATGACAAAATTAAACTTGCTGATGTTATACTATATGTGCTTGATAGTAGAGCACCTTTTTCATGTTTAAATCCAAATGTTCAAAAAATTGTCCATGGAAAACCTATAATTTATGTGTTTAACAAATTTGACTTGGCAGATGAAGTTAGGGTTAAACAAATTCAAGAAGAATTTGAAAATGAAGGCAAAATTTGCATTTCGGTTTCTGCAACAAGTGTAAACTTTAAGTCGTCGGTTAAGAATGCACTCAAACGTGTTTTGAAAGAAAAGGAAGATAGAAATAAAGCAAAAGGAATTAATGCAACTTACAAGGTTTTGGTTTTAGGTGTTCCAAACACTGGAAAAAGCACGCTTATTAATATGCTTTCAGGGGCAAAAAAAGCTGTGACTGGAAATATTGCTGGCGTAACAAAAGTTAACAAATGGATAAAAATTGATGATAGTTTTATGCTGCTTGATACCCCTGGGGTTTTGTGGCCAAAGTTTGATGATGGGATTTCAAGAAATCTTGCATATGTTGGTTCTCTTTCTGACAAAGAGTTTGATTTGTCAGACCTTGGATATGAGCTTATGCAAATTGTTTACGAAAAATATCCTGACAATTTAAAGCAAAAATTTGATGTTGATTTTGAGCATGATGAATTTATTGAACTCTATGATAGATTCTGCAAAAAACGTGGGTTTATTATGCGTGGAAATGAGATTGATTACAATCGTGCTGGTAAGCAATTTATTGATGATTTTAGAGCTGGAAAGTTTGGAAGAATTACACTTGAATAGGTGAGTTATGGCAAGAAAAGCAAAAGAAGAAGTTGACAAACTTGTGTTTGAAAGACAAGAGTTAGAACTTGGAAAAAAATATATTGCAGGTATGGATGAAGTTGGTCGTGGACCACTGGCTGGACCTGTTTGTGTTGCATGCGTTATCATGCCGCTTGACGATTTGATTGACGGAATTGATGATAGCAAAAAAGTTTCTGAAAAGAAACGTGAAGTTTTGGCGGAACAAATTAAAGAAAAAGCCATTGCTTACTCGGTGTGTATGGTTGATGAACAGACTATTGATAAAATCAATATTTTGGAAGCAACAAAACTTTGCATGAAACAGGCTATTGAAAAAATGAGTGTGAAACCAGATGTTGTTTTGGTTGATGCTATTTCAAAACTTGACACAGATGTTGAAATTCGTGGAATTGTTAAAGGTGACGCATTGAGTTACAACATTGGTGCGGCTAGCATTTTGGCAAAGGTTACACGTGACCATTATATGGATGATTTGGCAAAAGAATATCCTGAATATCACTTTGAAAAAAATAAAGGTTATGGAACAAAAGAGCATATTGATGCGCTTAAAGAAGTTGGACCTTGCATTTATCATAGGCTCAGTTTTTTGAAATTTTTGGAGAAATAAATGTTTAATGAAAGAACTTGGAAAGATGGGGAAAAACTTGCTGCAGAGTATATGAGAAAGCATGGTTACAAAATTATGTATACCAACTATTTTTGCGTGAAAGTTGAACTTGATATTGTTGCAATTTTGCCAAGAAAGACCCAACTTAAAAGATTGAAACTTGAATACAGGGTTAACATTAAAAACACCAAGGTTTTATCTAACAAAAAGACTTTGAAAATTAACTATAATAATTTAAAGAAAAACATCCATGATTTGCTTATTGTTTGTGAAGTTAAAGCAAGAAGTAGTGCAGAGTTTGGAAAAGGGTATGATGCCGTTGATTCATTCAAACAAAAAAATATGATTCGTGGAGCAAATTATTTGCTATCTACCAAAGAATTTGAAAATATGCAGGTTAGATTTGATGTTGCAAGCATTGACAACGGCAAAATTACTTATATTGAAAATGCGTTCACTTGCTAAAAAACTTGTATAATTTTGTTTATTTTTACAAAAAACACTTGATTTTGCTTGGAGTTAATGGTATACTCTTAGCGTGAATTATGAGTGGTCCTCTGCACCAAAGAGCTAGCACGAACACTCTTACATACTAAAAAAGGAGGCAACCTATGAATATTATAGATTCTATCGAAAAAGAAGGTATGCGCACTGATATTCCTGCATTTAGCGTTGGTGACACTGTTAAAGTTTTCGTTAAAGTTCTTGAAGGAACTCATGAAAGATTGCAGGCATTTGAAGGTGTGGTTATAGCTCGTAAAAATGGTGGCATTAGAGAAACTTTCACTGTACGTCGTATATCTTTTGGAATTGGTGTTGAAAGAACATTCCCACTCCATTCTCCAAAGATTGACCATATTGAAGTGGTTCGTAAAGGTGTTGTTAGAAGAGCAAAACTTTATTATCTTAAAGGTAAAACCGCTAAAAATTCTAGAATTAAAGAAAAGAAATAGTAAGCGTAAAGGAATAAGAAATTATTCCTTTTTTTATTGCAAATTTTTTTTAAACATTGTTTTTATTTTTAAATATCATTTATTTATGTTATGATATTGAGTGTAAGGTGAAAAAGTATGTTCTCAAAAATATATAGTTATGGATTAATGGGACTTAAGGGTCTAAAAATTGATGTTGAAGTTGATACAAATCTAGGACTTCCTAGATATGATATTGTGGGGCTTCCAGATACTGCGGTAAAAGAGTCTGGAGAAAGAGTTCATTCGGCAATCAAAAACTCGGGTTTTAAATTTCCAAATAATAAAATTACTGTTAACTTGGCACCGGCAAATGTTAAAAAAGCAGGTGCAAATTTTGACTTGCCAATTTCAATTGCAATTTTGTGCTCGGCAAATGAAGTTCCACTTGATAAGGCAAAAGCGTTTATCATTATGGGTGAACTTGGACTTGATGGAAAAATCAAAGCAATCAATGGTGTTTTGCCAGCATTAATATCTGCAAGAAGCGACGGCTATCAAAACTTTATTATTCCAAAAGCAAACGAAAAAGAAGCAAGCTTTATTGATGGAATAAATGTTTATGCATTTTCATCGCTTGTTGATGTTGTCGCATTTTTAAATGGCACACTCAATATGCTTCCAGTTGAAAAGACAACTTGGAACAGTGAACTTTCAGATAGAATAACTGAAGATTTTTCAAGAGTAAAAGGTCAAAAGATTGCAAAAAGAGCAATGGAAATTGCTGTTAGTGGTGGACATAATATATTAATGGTTGGACCACCTGGATCAGGAAAAACTATGATTGCTAGATGTGTTCCGTCAATTATGCCAGATTTGACTTTTGATGAAGCACTTGAAATAACAAAAATTCATTCAATTGCTGGTGAACTAGACTTAAAAAAAGGTGTTGTTTCATCAAGACCATTTAGAAGTCCTCATCATACAGCTTCAACCGTTGCACTAACTGG
>CAKVMF010000054.1 GCA_934771675.1 uncultured Clostridia bacterium | reverse complement strand
CTTTAACTCCAAGATCCATAAGAAACTTTGAAATTGCAATACCCGCAGCGCCTGCGCCATTTACAACAACCTTAATTTTTTTTATGTCTTTTTTTACAAGTTTAAGTGCATTAAGCAACGCTGCAGCGACAATAATTGCTGTGCCGTGTTGGTCATCATGAAAAACTGGTATTCCAAGTTCTCTCTTTAGAGTTGTTTCAATCTCAAAGCAGCGTGGTGCAGAAATATCTTCAAGATTAATTCCGCCAAAGCTTCCAGAAATCAAACTGATTGTTTTTATGATATCCTGCGTGTCTTTGCTTTTAATGCAAATTGGGAAAGCATCAACATTGCCAAAAGTTTTAAACAATGCACACTTGCCCTCCATAACTGGCATGCCGGCCTCTGGTCCAATATCGCCAAGCCCCAAAACCGCTGTTCCATCAGTGATGACAGCAACAGTGTTCCAACGACGAGTCAACTCATAGCTTAAGTTAACGTCATCATGAATAGCCAAACATGGTGCAGCAACACCAGGTGTGTAAGCCAGTGCAAGTTTTTCG
Source organism: uncultured Clostridia bacterium (assembly GCA_934771675.1). Lineage (GTDB taxonomy): Bacteria > Bacillota > Clostridia > Christensenellales > UBA1242 > RGIG1681. The sequence continues at coordinate 5,831 of CAKVMF010000054.1, read as the reverse complement.
TTACTATCAACTTGAACTCTTGGAAGTGTTTCAATTTTACCTTTCCATTCAGCATGCTTTTTTAGTGATTCTTTTTCGTAATCCATTTAAATATTTTTATCCTCCCCTTTTTTATTTTTTTGTAACTATCTTAATTATAGGAAAATACAAAAATTAGTGTCAAATTAAGCCCACCACTGCTCTATAACAATTATTTGTAGATGGTATAAATATTATTTATAGAGAAGATATAATATTAATACAATATTTATATAATATTTGCAAAAATAAACATAATTATGTGCAAAAAAATACAATTAAATCTTAAAAAAACAAATATGAACTTTTTGACAAAACTTTTTGTTTCATGATAGAATATAATAAGTGAGGAAAACTATGCAAACCAGATATTTAGACATTGAAAACATTAATAATTTGATAAAAACAAATCCAAAAGCTTTTGTTGATAAAGTTGAAGATGATTACAATAAACAACTTAAAAAAGTTGCTGAAAAAATTCTTTCAAAAGAAACTCCTATAAAAATCATTTTGATTGGCGGCCCAAGCTGTTCAGGAAAAACAACCAGTGCAAATCTTTTGGGCGGTATACTTAAAAAACACGGAAAAAAAGTCCTTTCAATTGGAATGGACAACTTTTTCATTAGCCGTGATGACAGACCAAGACTTCCAAATGGTTCTGTTGATTATGATTCAATCAATATTGTTGACCTTGAACTTATGCAAAAATGTTTTATAGAGCTCTTTGAAACAGGAAAATCAAAATTTCCATTATATGACTTTATTGGCGGAAAAAGTTTGCCAAACAAAACCCTTGTAAAAGCTGACAGTGACACCGTTATTATTTTTGAAGGCATCCACACTCTTAACCCAAAACTAATTGCAAAACTTGGAACAAGAGATGTTTATAAAATCTTCATCTGCAATGGTGATGGCTACACTATGGGCGATGTTAAAATTGAACCACGCCAATTTAGAATGGTTAGAAGAATGGTTCGTGACGTTCAGTTCAGGGGCGTTTCAATGGCAAACACCTTAAAGCACTGGAAAGATGTTACTGACGCTGAAGACCTTTACATTATTCCACACGCAAAAGGCGTAAACTCAAGCATCAACACATCCCATGCTTATGAAATCAATTTGTTCAAGCCAGATATTGATTCTGCTCTTGAAAATAGCGACTTAACCTTGGAGCAAATTCCATGGTTTAAAGTTTTTGGCGAAATTGATTCACTTGACAAACACATTCTTCCAAAAACAACTTTGATGAAAGAATTTATTAATTTTGAAAAATAATATTTAAGCCAGCAGGTCACTCCGCTGGCTTTTTATATATTAGGAATAACCACGAGAGTTTTTCCAATACAAGCATGTCTTTGCGAGGAGAAACTCTGTTTCGACGTGGCAATCTATTCCTATCTTTATCTTGCATGTCATTGCGAGCGTAAGCCTATGCTTAGCGTGGCAATCTATTCCGCTTTTTTATAAGGAATAGACCCTCACGTCAAACCTTTCAGGTTTTCCTCAGGGCGACATGCTTATTACAACATCCTACTTAAAAAAATAACGTCCAACTCCACAAGGGAAAAATATTGTAAGAAAGAAGGAATAGAAAAATCCCCAGGCTCGATTTTACAATGAAGTAAATGAGTGTCTGGGGATTTTTCGTATGACGCACTTTATTGCTGTATTTTTCCCTTGTGGAAAAATATTGACAAATTGAAAATAAGAGTTATAATAATCATATAGTATAAAAAAGGAGCACGGATTATGTTCGTATTATCTTTGAATAATAATAACAATAATTTGAATAGCACACATAATTTGTGGGTTCCTTTTGTTGTTGTTAAATAATTTTTAAAAATATAAAATTATCACTTAACACTCTCTGGAAATCCAGAGAGTGTTTTTTATTTCTAGGAGGATTTATGAAAAAGACAAATGCCGTAGCGGGCGAAAATAATAATAATTTGCATTTAAGGAGAATCAAAATGTAAAACTATTTCTTCTTAAATGCTTTTTCAAACAAAAAAACTGCAAAATTACAAAAAAATTATGAAAAAATGCTTTAAAAAAGCAAATTTAAGGAGAAATATTATGAAATTTATCAAAGAAAAATACACAAAATTATCTATTGTTGAAAAACAAAAATTTATAAAATTAATCAAAGACAAGTTTGAAAAAGAACTCGCAAAACAACTTGACCTTGAAAGAGTTTCAGCACCACTTTTGGTTACTCCAGAATCTGGACTACAAGATGATTTAAGCGGAGTTGAGCGCACCGTTGAGTTTGATATAAAAAAGGATGGCCACATACTTCAAATTGTTCAATCACTTGCAAAATGGAAACGCTATGCCTTGAAAAAATATGGTTTTGATGTTCACAAGGGTCTTTACACCGATATGACCGCTATCCGCCGAGATGATCAGCTTGACGAAACTCACTCAATTTATGTTGACCAATGGGATTGGGAAAAAATTATAACAAAACAAGACCGAACCTTTTCATATCTAAAACGCACTGTAAAAAAGATTGTTAAAGCAATTTGTGAAACTAGTGAGTTTTTAGCGAAGAAAGGTTTTGACAAAGTCACCATTTCAAAGGATGTGTTTTTTATCACAAGTGAAGAGCTTTTAGGCTTATACCCAACACTCACTCCAAAAGAACGTGAATATGAAATTACAAAAAAACACAAAACCGTGTTCATTATGCAAATTGGTGATGTCCTTTCTTCTGGTGAGCCACATGATCTCAGAGCTCCTGACTATGACGATTGGAGTCTTGATGGCGACCTGTTTTTCTACCATGAAGTGTTAGACATGGCTCTTGAAATTTCAAGCATGGGTATTAGAGTTGACAAAACCGCCTTGCTCTCACAACTCGAAAAATCTGGCAAACAAGAACGTTTGGCTTATGATTTTCATAAACAAATTTTGGCAGAAACTCTGCCACTTACAATTGGCGGCGGAATTGGTCAAAGCAGACTTTGTGAGCTGCTTTTAGGACGAGCTCACATTGGCGAAGTTCAATCATCATACTGGGACAAAGAAACTCAAGAAAAATGTGAAAAACTCGGCATTGAACTTCTATAATTTTACAAAATATTTTTCAAATAAATTGTCTTTTTTGTGTCAGCTATGTTATTATATTTTCGGAAAAAAGGAGCGATAAAATGTTTATTAATGTTGGCAAAAAATGGCAATTTGTTTTGGAAATTTGTATGGTTGTTTTAGGAACAATCATCATGGGATTTGCATTCAGTGTGTTTTTGGAACCAAACGACATTTCAACTGGTGGTTTTTCAGCACTTTCAATGGTTATCAATGTTCTGCTATCAAAAATTGGCTTAACCAACATTCCAACTTCTGCAATTTATTTTGTTTTGAATATTGGCTTATACTTTTTGGCACTCAAAACTCTTGGCAAAAAATTTGCAATAAAAGCTCTCATTGGAATCATCTCATTTTCACTCAGTATGCAACTTTTTGAAGCTTTGCACCTTGGGCTATCTTACGAAATTTTGATTTCTGCGGTTTACGGCGGTGTGATTATGGGAATTGGTGTTGGACTTGTTGTTCGTTTTGGTGGTTCAACCGGTGGAACTGACATGATTGCCAGCATCTTAAAAAAGAAACGTCCAACTGCAACTTTTGGGACACTTATTATTTGCATTGACTTTGCAATTATCTTGCTCACACTTTTTGTTTTCCCAAACGGACTTGAACTTTTGCCTTACACAATCTTGGCACTCACCCTTTGTATGTTTATCACAGATTTTGTAAACGAAGGTTACAAGCAAATCAAGGCTTACAACATCATCACAACCAAACCTGAAGAACTTTCAAACGCAATTTTAAACAATCTTTCAAGAGGCTGCTCATGCACGCAAATAAAGGGCATGCATTCACACAGCGACAAGTGCATTGTTATATGTTTAATCAGCAGATTCCAAACTGCACAACTAAAGTCTATCATAAAAGAAATTGACCCATCAGCATTTGTGTATGCAACCAAAGTTTCAGAAGTTATTGGCGAGTGGTCAAGTTTTGAAGAAATTCAAAATAGCACACCACCAACCATCAAAAAATCTGTTTCAAAAAAGCAAAAACTTGAAGCCCCTAAAAATGAACTCATTATCAAATCAGAAGCTCAACAAACAAATCAACCTGCTAACCAACAAGCCCGCTGTTACAAAACAAGCGACCCCGCTCAAACCAAAGAAAACTAAAAACAAACAAAACAATAAAAGCACTGAAAGCAATTCAGTGCTTTTTTATGTGTTATGTTTTTATAATTATTTTTCACATTCCCCCTATTGACTTTTACAACTCTTTTTGTTATAATACATTCACAATTAAGTGGCGTTATGGATTTAGCAAAGTTCATACATATTGCTTACAAGTCAAAAACTTCAGATTGGTATGAAATCATGAAGGACGAAAAATTTATCAAAGACTTGTTTGGCGAAAAAAAATGTAAAAATAATAAAGGAAATAGTTATGTTAGAAACTTTTAAAAATGGTGCGGGGCTTTTTGGCCTAAGAGATTCAAAAACCAAAACAGTTGTTGTTAAACCTGCTTTTAAATATCTTGGAGAACCACATGACGGGCTCGTTGTTGCCGACAACGGAAAACTCTTTGGTGCACTTGATGCAGAAACTGGAAAAATGAAAATTCCTTTTAAATATATTTCAATTTCTGACTTTTCAAACGGTGTTGCAACTGCAAATTTTGATCATTTCAAATACGTGCTTATTGACAAAACCGGCAAACACGTATCAAAAGAATACGGACTTATGCTTCCATATTCAAACGGATTTGCAGCAGTTTTGGTTAATGGAAAATTTGGATTTATTGACAAAAAAGACAAAATGATAATCTCACCAAAATTTGACAATGCTTGGTGTTTCAATGAATACGGCCTTGCATATGTTGAAATGTATAACGATGACGATTGCACAGCTCACTATATAACTCCAGGTGAATATGTTCTTCCAGCAATTCCAGGAAGACCAAACCTTTCAAAAGAACAATATGGCAGACTTTTTGCAAGTGACCTTTATGCTGTTAGCGTTCTCGCTGAAGAAAATGTTGATAACTTCAAAAATGTTTATGGTGCTGTTTCTGAAGCTCTTAAAAACGAACTTGTTGAAAGTTTGGATGCTTGCAAAACAAAAGAAGAAATGGAAGAAATAAAAGAAGTTTATGATGAAAAATCAAGATTTCTTGAAGCTTGCTTGGATTACAACAGAGATTTAAGAGTCCTTAAAGAAAACGAAACTGCTCTTGAAAATATTGAAAGAGAAAACCAATAAAAGAAACACCTTATCAATTTTGATAAGGTGTTTTTATTTGTCATTTTTCACTCGCTTTTAAACCAAAATATAAATTTCTCTTGCTGCATTTGACAAAAATATATTTGTTATTTTCAGCTTAAATATGATACTATTTAGTGGGGTAAAATTATGGAATTTCAAGATTTTAGTGAAATATTTGACCATTTCAAAAAAACATTTTGCTGGGAGTGCGATATTGATGAACGCACCGTTTTTGATATTGCAAAAAACAATTTTGAAAGACTTTCTGCAGGCAAAACCAAAAACAAATTTTTGCTCAGGCTTGCAGGTCAAAGCGGAAGCGGAAAAACAACACAGCTTTTGCCAGCTTCAAATGCTCTTTTTGAAAAACATCAAATGAATCCTATTCATTTTGCCGTGCGTGAGTTTGCAGCACTCCACCCAAACTATAGTGAGATTGTTGAAAAGTTTGGCAAAAAAGAGATGCGTGAAAAAACAAATGGTTTCGCTTTAAAATGCCTTTTGGTTTCACTCGC
>CAKVMF010000053.1 GCA_934771675.1 uncultured Clostridia bacterium | reverse complement strand
TTATCAAACTTTTCACCTTACAGAATACCAGACTACGTTCTTGGTGTTGACGAACCAGGTTGCTATGAAGAAATCTTCACTTCTGATGACAAAACTTTTGGCGGAAGTGACGAACACAACGAACTTATGTATTCATCCATCATGAACAAGCATGGAAAAACAAACGCAATTAGAGTTGTTCTTCCTGCAAACACAAGTATTCTCATTAGAAAAGTTGAAAAAAATTAGAGAGGTTATATGGACATAAAAGATAAACTGAATATTTTGTTTGTGTCAGCGGAATGCGTTCCGTTCTGCGCAAACGGTGGGGTTGCAGAAATGTGCTATTCCCTTCCAAAATATTTAGAGCGTTCAGGTCAAGTTGACATAAGAGTAGTTCTTCCACTCTATTCAAAAATCCCTGAACAATACAAAAAAGAATTTAGACTCATTGGTGAGAGAACCGTTGAACTCACATGGCGAAATGAATATTGCGGAATATATGAATACGAACACGGCAATATCACCTACTACTTTATTGCAAACGACCAATATTTTTCAAGACCAAACCTGTTTGGCTATGAAGATGATGTTGAAAGATTTAGTTTCTTCAGCAAGGCAGTTCTTGATATTTTGCCAATGATCAATTTTTACCCAGACATCATTCATACAAACGACTGGCAATCTGGAATGGTTTGCACATTCTTGAAAGTTCTTGAATGGCAAAACCCAAACTACGAACATATAAAAACAGTGCTCAATATTCACAATCTTGCATTTCAAGGTATATCGGATTTCAAAGTTGTAAAAGATTTGCTTGGAGTTGATGATAAATTTGCATACCTATTTGATTTTTATGGCAAAGCAAATTTGATGAAAGCCAGCATCTTAACAGCCGACAAAATTATCCCAGTTAGTGAAACTTACACTGAAGAAATTCAAACAACCGATAAAGGCATGGGACTTCAAAATATAATGCAATCAGTTAGCTACAAAGTTGAAGGAATCATCAATGGTATTGACTATGATTTTTACAATCCTGAAACAGACCCTTACATTTATCAAAACTATAACAAAGACACAATCAATCTTAAAGTTAAAAACAAACTTGAACTTCAAAAAGAACTTGAACTTGAAGTTAATGAAAGCACTCCAATGTTTGCATTTATTGGTTATATGTCACCAACAAAAGGTATTGACCTTTTGATTCAAACCCTTCCAAAATTTTTAGAATCTGGAGCACAGCTTGTTGGCATTGGTGGTGGAGTTCCTGAATATGAAAACAAAATGCGTGCACTTGAACAACAATACCCAAATAATGTAAAAATAAAATATGGATTTGATAGTCAATATGTAAAAAAGATTTATGCCGCAAGTGATTTTCTTTTGAACCTTGCAAGCATAGAAGCTTGTGGACTTTGTCCAATGATTGCAAACAAATATGGTTCACTTCCAATTGTTTACGCAACTGGTGGCCTTAAAGATAACTTCACAGATTTCAAATATCAAAATGGAAATGGTTACATTTTCAAAAACTATGATTCAGTTTCGCTCAATGATTTGATTGAAAGAGTTCTTCATGATTATGAAAACAAAGAAAAAATCCACGCCTATATTGAAGCTGGAATGGAAGAAAATTTCAGCATAGAAAATTGCGCAGAAAAATATCTTGAAGTTTACAAAGAAATGTGCAAAAACATTATTGAACTATAAAAAATTTTAGTTTAATATTTTTTAAAATTTTAATATAAAAAAGTAAAAAAACACTCATTTTTGAGTGTTTTTCACATTTTACATAATTATTTTTTTATTTCTAGTTTTGACCAATCATAGGTTTTGATTGCTTGTTTTTCGCCACAACAAAAGAGCGCTTGATTGTTTCCAATTTTTATAAATTCATCACTATTATAAAGTTTTCTATCAATCAAATAATCCGCATAAAATTCTTTGTTGAAAACTCTGTAATCTTTTTCATTTGGATTTTGTTTTTCTTCTTTCCAAACAATTCTATATTTTGAAGTGTGAACAAAAACAAGTTTATCGACAAAACCAAAACCCTTGTAACCAAATTTTGGAAACTCTTTGTTTAAATCTTTTTCATAAGGCTCAGAGCGAAGCGTCCAAAAAATATCACTACCAGCAAGCACACTTCCAGCAGAAATTCCAACATAAAGTGAACCTTCTTGAACAAATCTTTTTATCATATCAAATTGATTATAAAGCCTTAATTCATACAAAAGTTTTGCAGTGTTTCCACCACGCACAAAAATCATATCTGGTCTTTTTTCTATTTTTGAATCTTTGGTCAAGTTTGTAAAATGCATTTGATAAGGCAAGTTCTTTAATTTTTCATAACTTCCGCTCAACTCAAAAGGTTCATTTTCTTCATTTGCATAATTGATAATCAAACACTCAACCGTTTGCCCATTTTTAAAAAACTTTTTGATATATTTTTCGCCAACATATCTAAAATCTGATAAAAGTAACAATTTCATATTTTCACCTAACTAAATTCTTTTGTGCCTTCAAGATTCTTTTCGTCAATCTCTTTGATTTTATTTTTGATTTCATCTGGAACTGAAAAAACTCGACTTCTAAAATTAATCAAATATTCATAAGATGTGTATGGTCTAGGAATAATTTTCATTCCATTAACATCTATTGCATAATCAAGTCTTTCATTTACTATTTCAATATCCGCCGATCTCGCACCACTTCTCTTATGCTCTTCTTTATCATAGTTTTTAAAATCGGTAAAGTTGTTTGTAATTAAGTTTACGCCCAAAACTGTAGCTTCAGCCATAATTTCAGCATCACGCTCTGGAACATGATTTTTATCTGCACGCATAACCCCCCTTTGAATGTATTGTCTAGAAAGATTGGTTACAGCTAGTGAATAATCTTCTGGATGGTTAGGAATAAAAATATAGCAATATTCATCCAAAAATTTCTTTTCTTCATCACTTAATTTTTTGTTGATTTCATAAAGAACTGTTGGAGTGATAATGAACTTTAAATTGCCTGTTATTGCAAGCCTTTTCATATCACGAACTGTTTGCAAAAATCCTGCTTTGCTGCGGTCTTTTGGTTCATAATAAGCATCAACTGCAGCAAGTGAAATAAACACATTTGTGTCAATAGCAACAATTGAAGGTTCATGATTCACCTTTTCACGTCTTTCTTTTTTCTCTTGCAATTTTTTCTTTCTTTCAATGTTTAATTGCTCTTGCTGTTTTAACATTTGAATCTTTCTAACTTTCATTATTTTTTCTCCTCTGAAAAAGATTTCAAATTATTCTTCTTTGCAAAGTCGGCAACCATTTTATATTTTTCAGTAAGAAACTTTACTTTATCTTCATCAGAAAGTGTGCTTACAAATTCATTTTCTCTTTTTCTATCATCTTCAATTTCACTCATACGTTTTTGAATTTTTTCAAGTTCAATTTGTTCAATATCTTTTTCCATAACACCCTACCTTACTACTATTATAAATTAATTTGCGTAAGTTTTCAATATTTTTTACAGAAAAATAAAAAGCATGGAAATTCATGCTTTTTTGCAATATATTTTAAATTTTTGCGATTTTTTATTGATTTTTTAACAATTTTTCAAGATTTTTGCACTTTTCTCTATCCATCGCAGGAACACCTTCAAGCCTATATTTTATTTGTAGCTCATTATATTTTTTTATTCCCATAGTGTGATATGGCAAGAGTTCAATTCTTTCAACATTTTTGAGTTTTGATGCAAAGTTTTTAAGAAGCAAAACATGACCCTTATCATCATTTATTCCAGGAACAATAACTTGCCTGAGCCAAAGTTTTTTATTTTTCTCAATCAAACTTTTCAAAAACCTGTTAAAGTTATCCATATTTTGACCGGTAATATATTTATACTCGTCTTCTTTTACAGCTTTTATATCAAGAATAACAAGGTCAACCAAGTCCAAAATTTCATCATAGCCGTCTTCAACTCCGCCAGCAGTGTCAAGCGCAACATGAACACCATTTTGTTTTAACAGTTTAACACATTCCAAAACAAATTCGTTTTGAATCAAAGGTTCTCCACCACTAAATGTCACACCCCCAGTTTCACCATAATAAACTTTATATTTATTAAACATTTTTAAAACTTCTTCAGGGGTTATCTTTCTGTTATTTTCGTTATCAGTCCAAGTTTCAGGATTGTGACAATATAGGCATCTCAAATTGCAACCAGCCAAAAAGAGAACCAATCTCATACCTGGCCCGTCAACCAATCCCATTGTTTCAATATTTGTTATTTTTCCTTCCATAGCCTTAATTTTTGCAATATTTTTCAATTTTTTATGAATTTTGCATTATTTTTTAATAAATTTTTATATTTTTTGCGATTTTCTATTTATAAAAAATGGTCAGCAAACAGAACTTGCTGACCAATAAATAGCTTATCTCTTTTCGTGGAATGTTCTTGCAATAACTTCTTCTTGATGTGCTCTATCAAGTTTGTTGAAGTTTACAGCATATCCAGAAACACGAATTGTGAGTGTTGGATATTTCCATGGATTGTTCATAGCATCAATCAAAAGTTCTCTGTTCAAAACGTTAACATTGATGTGTTGAGCACCTTGTGCAAAGTAACCATCAATAATTGAAACCAAGTTTGAAACTTGTTCTTCTTCATTGTTTCCAAGTGCACTTGGAACAATTGAGAATGTGTTTGAAACACCATCTTGACAGCAATTTTCATAAGGGATTTTTGCAACAGAGTTAAGTGAGTTCAACGCACCTGTGCAATCACGTCCGTGCATTGGGTTTGCACCAGGAGCAAATGCTTCGCCAGCCTTTCTTCCGTCTGGAGTGCTTCCAGTTTTTTGTCCATACATAACGTTTGAAGTGATGGTTAAAAGTGAAAGTGTTGGTTTTGCATTTCTGTAAAGTTTGTGTTCATCAATATCATCAAAGAACTCTTTAACAAGTTCAACTGCAAGGTTGTCAACTCTGTCATCGTCATTACCATATTTTGGGAATTCGCCTTCAATTTCAAAATCAACAGCAATACCTTGTTCATTTCTGATAGGTTTTACTTTTGCATATTTAATTGCTGAAAGTGAATCGACTGCAGATGAGAATCCTGCAACACCAAATGCCATAAGTCTTTCAACGTTTGTGTCATGAAGAGCCATCTGGCTTGCTTCATAAGCATATTTGTCATGCATATAGTGAATAATGTTGTTTGCATCAACATAAACTTTTGCAATTGTTTTCATCATTCTGCTATATTCTTTTCTAACTTTTTCATAGTTCAAAACTTCGTCTGTATCTTTTTCAAAACCATCGATAACAAGTTTTCCACTCTTTTCATCAAAACCACCATTGATTGCATACAAAAGTGATTTTGCAAGGTTGCATCTTGCACCAAAGAATTGCATTTGTTTGCCTTCCTTCATAGATGAAACACAGCAAGCAATTGCATAATCATGACCATAAAGTGGACGCATTGTGTCGTCGCCTTCATATTGAATTGAGTCAGTTTTGATAGAAATTTTTGCACAATATCTCTTGAAGTTTTCAGGAAGATTTTTTGCCCAAAGAACTGTAAGGTTTGGTTCTGCACTTGATTCAAGATTGATAAGTGTGTGCAAGAATCTGAATGAGTTCTTTGTTGTTAAGCTTCTGCTTTCATTGATCATTCCGGCAATACTTTCAGTTACCCAAGTTGGATCACCAGCAAAAAGTTCATCATAGTCAGGTGTTCTAAGGTGTCTGATAAGTCTGAGTTTAATAACAAATTGGTCAACCATTTCTTGAGCTTCAACTTCAGTGATAACACCGTTTTTTAAATCTCTTTCAATATAGCAATCAAAGAATGTTGCATCTCTTCCCATTGAAGTTGCTGCACCATTGTTTTCTTTTGCACCAGCAAGGTAGCCAAAGTAAGCCCATTGAATGGCTTCTCTAGCATTTTTTGCAGGTCTTGAAATATCAAATCCATAGCTTGCAGCCATTTGTTTGATTTGTTCCAATGCTCTGATTTGTTCAGAAACTTCTTCACGAATACGGATACCTTCATCGATATCATGTTCATCAATAAATTCACCTTCCAAATCTTTGTGTTTTGCTTCAACAAGAGCGTCAATACCATAAAGTGCAATACGTCTGTAGTCACCAATGATTCTTCCTCTTCCATAACCATCAGGAAGACCAGTCAAAAGACCATTGCTTCTTGCTCTTCTGATGATTGGCGTGTAAGCATCAAAAACACCATCATTGTGTGTTTTTCTGTAAGTTGTGAAATGTTTCAAAACTTCAGGGTTGAGTTTGTAACCATGAGTTTCAAGTGCTTTTAAAGCAATTTTTGTTCCACCATACATATTTACAATTCTTTTAAGTGGAGCATCTGTTTGAAGACCAACAATAACTTCGTTGTCTTTGTCAATGTAACC
>CAKVMF010000052.1 GCA_934771675.1 uncultured Clostridia bacterium | reverse complement strand
CCTTTACCCTTTATTGTAAGGATTGTTCCGCTTTGAGTGAGTTCTGGAATTGTGATTTCAAGTGTTTCATTGATACCGGCAATTTTGATTTTGCTACCAAGAAGTGCTTCAGTAAATGAGATTGGAACGTCTTCATAAACATCATAACCTTCACGTTTCAAAATCTTGTGTGGTTCAACTTGAATCATAATTTGCATATCACCAGCAGGTCCGCCATTCTTTCCTGCTTCACCTTGACCACGAAGTGTTAAAACTTGGTCATTGTCAACACCGCCCGGAATGTTTAAGTCGATAGTTCTGTTTTGTCTTGTTACGCCTGAGCCACCGCAAATTGGACATTTCTCTTTTATCTTTTTTCCAGTTCCGTGACAATCAGGACAAACACCTTCAGTTAAAACTTGACCAAATGGAGTGTTTTGTGTTTGACGAATTGAACCAGTTCCGCTGCATCTTGAACAAGTTGAAATTTCAGTTCCGTTTTTTGCACCAGAACCATTACATGCTGAGCAAGTTTCTGTTCTTGTTAAGTTTACAGATTTTTTGCAACCAAAAGCAGCCTCAACAAATGAAAGTTTCATTTTAACTTGAATATCTGCACCTTGCATGGCTTGTGGGCCGCTGTTTCTTGATGAACGTCTTGAACTTCCACCGCCAAATGAACTGCCAAACAAATTGCTAAAAATATCTCCAAAATCACCAAAGCCACCGAAGTCGCTTGAAGAGAACCCGCCAAATCCTCCAAAACCGCTTCCGCCACCACCAAATCCTTGTGGACCATTTTCATTTCCATAGGTATCATAGTTTTGACGTTTTGTTTTGTCGGAAAGCACACTATATGCTTCATTGACTTCTTTCAATTTTTCTGCTGCTTCAGCGTTTCCTGGGTTTAAATCTGGATGATATTTTTTTGCCAAACTTCTGTAAGCTTTTTTGATTTCGTCGTCAGAAGCGTTTTTGTTAACTCCCAAAATATCATAATAATTTTTTGCCATATTTTCCCCTAAAAAGCACCATCAGGCAATTATAAACTAACTGCCTGATGATTCGTTTTTCGCAAATTTTACTAATTTTTGTTAAAAATCATATGCAATTTTGATGTTTTGCATTATTTTGTTGTGTAATCACCAAAATTGTTAGGATCTGTTGAACCATTGTTTGTGTCTGTTCCAGCACCTGCATTTGCACCGTTTGGGTTTGCGTTTTGATAAAGTTTTGTGAAGATTTCATTTGAAACTTTTGAAAGATTATCAAGTTCAGTTTTAAGTGTTTCAGCGTCTGTTGCAGTCTTCAAAGTTTCTTTTGCTTTGTTTGTTGCTTCTTCAAGTTTTGTTTTGTCGTCAGCTGAAATCTTGTCGCCACTTTCTTTCAAAACTTTTTCAATGCTGCTGATGAGTTGATCAAGACTGTTTTTGTTGTCTACAACTTGCTTTCTCTTTTCATCTTCTTCTTTATACATTTCTGCTTCTTTGATAGCTTTGTCAATATCTGCTTCAGAAAGGTTTGAAGATGCAGTGATTGTTATATCTTGTGATTTTCCTGTTCCAAGGTCTTTTGCAGAAACATGAACAATACCATTTGCATCAATATCAAATTTAACTTCAATTTGTGGTATGCCACGTGGAGCTGGAGCGATTCCTGAAAGTTCAAATCTACCAAGTGTTTTGTTGTCGGCAGCAAACTCTCTTTCACCTTGAAGAACGTGAATATCAACTGCTGGTTGGTTGTCAGCTGCAGTTGAGAAGATTTGTGTTTTTGTTGTTGGGATGGTTGTGTTTTTGTCAATAAGTTTTGTGAATACCCCACCCATTGTTTCAATACCAAGTGAAAGTGGTGTAACATCAAGAAGCAATACGTCTTTAACATCACCAGCAAGAACGCCGCCTTGAATTGCTGCACCGATTGCAACGCATTCATCTGGGTTGATACCTGTGAATGGTTGTTTTCCGATATAAGCTTTAACTTTGTCAATTACCATTGGGATTCTGGTTGAACCACCGACCATTATGATTTTTGCAATATCATTAACGGTAAGTTTTGCATCAGAAAGTGCCTTTTTGGTAAGTTCGATTGTTTCGTTGATATAGTCTTCAATCATGCTTTCAAATTTTGCACGAGTAATATTGATTTCCATGTGTTTTGGACCAGTTGCATCAGCTGAAATGAATGGAAGTGAAACAGTGCTTTGAGTGAGTGATGAAAGTTCAATTTTTGTTTTTTCGGCAGCTTCTTTCAATCTTTGCATAGCCATTTTGTCTTTTGAAAGATCAATGCCATCGCTCTTTTTGAATTCTTCAACCAAGTAATCCATAATCTTTTGGTCAAAGTTATCGCCACCAAGATGTGTGTTACCACCAGTTGCAAGAACTTGGAACACGCCATCAGCGATTTCAAGAACTGAAATATCAAATGTTCCACCACCAAGGTCATAAACCAAAATCTTTTGACCATCTTGGTCTTTAACTTTATCAAGACCATAAGCAAGAGCTGCTGCTGTAGGTTCGTTGATAATTCTCTTTACATCAAGTCCAGCGATTTTTCCGGCATCTTTTGTTGCTTGACGTTGAGAGTCGTTGAAGTATGCAGGAACAGTGATAACTGCTTCAGTAACTTTTTCACCAAGATATTTTTCAGCATCTGCTTTAAGTTTAGACAAAATCATAGCTGAAATTTCAGGTGGAGTGTATGATTTGCCACCGGCTTCAACTTTAACATTTTCACCCATTTTGCTTTTAATTGAACGGATTGTGTTTTCTGGATTTGCAACAGCTTGACGCTTTGCAACTTGACCAACAAGTCTTTCACCGTCTTTTGTAAATCCAACAACAGATGGAGTTGTTCTGCTTCCTTCTGCGTTTGTGATAACGGTTGGTTCACCGCCTTCCATGATTGCTACACAAGAGTTTGTAGTTCCAAGGTCAATACCAATAATTTTACTCATAATAATTTTCCCCTTTTTTATAAATTCACTTTTAGTGTTAATTTTTAATTTATTGCGCCCAAAGGTTAGCCTTATGCTTTAAGATTAGAATATATAGTTTACAAATTACTTTTTGTAAACACTAACAGTTGCTGGTCTAATAACTTCATTAGTTTCAGCAAACTTATAGCCTTTTTGATAAACTGTTGCGATGTGATTTACTTTTGCATCGTCGTCAGTTTGTTCGGTGTTTATGCAATTGTGAATGTTTGGATCAAGTTCATCATCCTTGCAATCAATTGCAACAACACCAATATCGGTTAAAATGCTTTGAAGTGATGAATAAATCATTGAAAATCCTTTCATGACTTCTGCATCAACTTGAAGCATTGCTTGGTCAAAATTGTCTAGAACAGGAAGAATCTTTTTTGCAACACTTTCGTTTGCTTTTGTTTTTGCCTGAACTTCAATATCTTTGTTGCGTTCCTTGTATCTCTCAAAATCCTTTTTGTTTGTTTCAGCTTGAGTTTTGTAGTAAGACGCAGTGTTTAAATATTGACTAGCTTTGATTTTGTTGTCATCAAGTTCTTTTTGTGTTTCAGTTAATTTTTCTTCCAAATTCTTAACTTTATGCTCACACTCTTCAAGTTTTTTCATAAGTTCATGTTCGTTATGTTTATGCTTTTCTTCATGAATGTGATGTTCGTTATGAATATTGTTTTCATTTTTTTGTTCAGGTTCAGTTTTTTCGGTCTTGGTTTCTTGATTTTCCATTATAAATCACCTTCTTTGTTTAAGTTATCTTCAATTGTTTGAGCAACTTCTTTCAAAACTGAAATTGCTTTTGGGTAGTCCATTCGGATTGGTCCAATAACACCAGCAGTAATTTTTGTTTCGCCATGAACATTGCATGAAACAGTTATAACTGAACAATCTTCAAGTGCGCTGTCATCTTTTCCGATGTTGATTGAAACTTCAAGGTCATTTCCAGATTTCACAAGTGGAATGATTGATTCACTATCTTCAAAAACGGTTACGGCTTTTTTGAGTTTTTCAATACTGTTAAACTCTGGATAATCCATAAGTTTATCTTTTCCGGCGATACTCAGATTGTTTGATGATTGTTCACTATCAGCAATAATATCAATAACCTTGTTAAACACAACTTGATATTTTTTAAGTTCTTTTGTTACAACCTTTTCTCTAAAGTTCTTGTTCTTTATAAGAGATAAAGATTTGTTAACAAAGATTTCTTTTAAAATGTCGCTAGCTGCTTTTAAATCATTTTCATCATTTGTTCCAAGATTTGCAAGTTCATTGATAACTCGTTCATTTGTAACAACAACTACAAGTTGAGTTGTTTCGCTAACTGGATATAACTTGATATCCTTGATAACGGCATTGTTTGATGGACCAGAATAAACAATTGATGTGTAGTTGGTCGCTTTTGAAATTGTTTTTGCTGACCTATCAATAATATCTTTTAGGTTAACGAGTTTGTTTGCGAAGTTAAGTTTGATTGACTCCTTTTCCTTTGAAGTCAATTTCTTTTCTTGCATAAGTTCGTTAATGTATTTTTCATAGCCTTCTTTTGTTGGCACTCTTCCAGATGAAGTATGCAAATGAGTGAGATAACCCATTTCTTCAAGTGCATTAAGTTCATTTCTAATTGTTGCAGAACTAAGCTTTGGCAAATACTCTTCTTGGAGCTGCTTGCTTGAAACTGCCTCGGCGTTTTTGTTTTTAACGTTGGTTTCAATAACTGCACTTAAAATTTTCTTTTTTCTTTCACTTAAATCCATATTCACCTCATTTGTAATTATATGCAGTAATCTAAAAATTATACAGATTTTTAGCAATCAATACTTTTGAGTGCTAACACTGTATATAATATTACTGCTAGCACAATTTGTCAACTGTTTGTGACAAAAATTTTAAGAATTTTTTAAGAAAAAAACTCCAAGCAAAATTGCTTGGAGTTTCTGCTATTTTATTAACTTACAAGGTCTAAAACAATTTTGTTTAGAACCAAAAAACCTTTGTTTGTGCAAATCAACTTTCCTGTTGTTGTTAAAATAAGATAGCCTTGCTTGATTAAATCTGCAATTAATTCTTTCTTTTTTGAAAGGAAGTTTTCACCAAATTCAGCCTTGTATATTTCAAGATCTAACCCTTCACTTGTTCGAAGTGAAAGCATAATGGCTTCTTCACGTTTTTCTTCTGGAGTTAAAGTTTTTGACATTGTTGTTGGAACAATGTTTTTATCTTCAATCATGTGGCAATATTCAACAATATTTTCAGTGTTTGCAAATCTTGTGCCATTTATATATGAATGCGCTGCAAGACCAATACCAAGATAATCTTTTCTTTTCCAATAGATTTTGTTGTGATAAGATTCATAAGTTGGCTTTGCAAAGTTTGAAACTTCATAACGCTTGTAACCTGCCTTTGTGAGCATATCATAAACGGTATTATACATTTCAAGAGTTGTTTCATCATTTGGAATTTTAACAAGGCCACTATCAACTTGAGATTTCAATTTAGTGCCATCTTCCACTTGAAGCATATATGCGGAAATGTGTGGAATATCCATACGAATGAGTTCTGCGCAGGTTTCCTTGACATCACTGAGCTTTTGTGTTGGATAACCAAGCATAATATCAGTGCTGATATTTTTCACACCAAATTCACGAATAAGTGAAATTGCTTTTTGGTAATCCATTGGAGTGTGGGTTCTTCCCATGTTTTTCAAAACTTTTGGAGAAATTGATTGCAATCCAATTGAAAAACGATTAACTCCAGAAAGGATGTATTCCCTAACTTTTGTTGCGTCAATTGAATTTGGATTGATTTCAATTGTGATTTCGGCAGTGTTTTTTACAGCAAAATTTTTATAGATACATGAGAGAATATCTCTTATGTAATAATAGTCCAAACATGATGGTGTTCCGCCACCAATATAAATGCTGTTGACTGTGTAATAATCATTGTATTTGCGAGCCTGCATCTTTATTTCGTTCAAAAGACTAACGACATATCTTTTTTTGTCTTCTTCAGGTGCAACCATGGATACAAATGAACAGTAGTCACATTTTGAGTTGCAAAAAGGAATATGAACATAAATGCTCAATGGTTTTTTTGATGATTCATTTTCATTCAAAACAAATTCGCCTATACTCATAATTTCCCCTGCTCTACTATTTTAGCATCAAAAAAGTTTTTGTCAACACCAAAAGTGTTTAGTTGTCCATTTTCAATATGCTTAAAAAGGCTTCGCTTGGAAGTTCAACACTTCCGAGTTTTTTCATTTTCTTTTTGCCTTCTTTTTGTTTTTCAAGAAGTTTACGTTTTCTGGTTACGTCACCGCCATAACATTTTGCAATAACGTCTTTTCTTAAAGCTTTGACTGTTTCTCTTGCAATAATTTTTCCACCAATTGCTGCTTGAATAGGAATTTCAAACAATTGTCTTGGTATTACTGTTTTTAATTTTTCAATCATTTTTCTTCCTCTTGAATAAGCAGTA
>CAKVMF010000051.1 GCA_934771675.1 uncultured Clostridia bacterium | reverse complement strand
ATCATAATGATTGTTTTGAACAAGATTAAGTGCTTCTCTTCCGTTAGAAACTTTATCTGCAGTTGTTATAAGGTTATCTTTGGTAAGTTTTTCTGAAATAAGATTTGACTCTTCTTCGTTTTCATTTGCGATTAGTAAACTAATACTTCTTTCCATAAAAACTTCCTTAATTTTATTTTTGTGCTAACTCTAAAAGCAAGAAAATTTTATCATGTTTTTGACTATTTTGGCAAAGAATAGAGAGTTTTGAAATGTATTAATTTGTTGTTTAGTGATAAATATTGTCGAATTTAATCTAATTGCAAAAATAAGCATAACAAAATCACTTTAAAGTGAACCATTTCATATCATCATTCAGACATAATATCCTAAAATTACCATCAATCAAACAATAATATTTCATGCAAAGCTCACCTATCGTTTTGATAAATCCTCGCCTAACATCTGTGATTTTTTGAATATCAAATTCCCTGCCATCGCTCCAAATTATCTTTTTTGGCATAATAGCACGCTCAGGATTCATATCTGCAATAACCCGTAGATACAAAACTTCAGTTGGCTTTTGCTCCTTTTCATTTTCGCTAAAATCAGGTTCTTTTAAGTTTTTGCTAAACGACAACGCTTGTGAAAGCGCCAATGTATCTGCATTTGAATAATTAAAATCCTGACGAAGATTCATATACAAACCTACCTTACGAACATATTATAGAACATATGTTCGACAGTGTCAACAATTTAAATAAATTTGCCGCAAAAAAATGAGCCAACCGGCTCATTAAAAAATATAAATTGAATTGTAACACCCTTAAAAATCAGGATTTATGATTTTCTGAAGTTGTTTATAACCTTTATGCTTGCTCTGCATTCTTTGCACATTGAAGGCTTAAAAAATCCTTTTTCTTTAAAGAATTTTTGCTCACTAGCTGAAAACAAAAATTCCTTTCCACATTTTTTGCATGTAAGCATTTTATCTTCAAAAGTATTCGCTCTTCTTTCCTTTTCTGCAAGCCATTCCTGATGTCTACGCTCTTTTTCAGCAAGATACTCCTGGTGTTTTCTTTCTTTTTCCGCAAGGTATTCTTGATGCTTGCGTTCTTTTTCTAATCTTCTATTTTCTTCATCAATTTGGCGTTGCTTTTCAGCTTCTTCCGCTTCCCTTTTAAGTCTTTCATCTTCTTCAGCAAGAAGTTCAGCCATCGTGTATTTCTTTTCTTCCATAATTCGCTCCTAGTAAAATTAGAATATCATAAAAAGATTTAAATAACAAATCAAATTTACACAAAAATAAATATGCTCACCTGAAAAAAACA
Source organism: uncultured Clostridia bacterium (assembly GCA_934771675.1). Classification (GTDB taxonomy): domain Bacteria; phylum Bacillota; class Clostridia; order Christensenellales; family UBA1242; genus RGIG1681. The sequence goes on along the minus strand of CAKVMF010000051.1, from coordinate 5,191 downwards.
AAAACTTTAGCGCAAATAATTTTCCATAACAAAAAAAAGGAGTTTCGTTAATAGACAAAACCCCTATAATTTTATATTACCCAAACAAAACCTTGTTGTTTAAAGTTCTTTGAGTTTTTCGTTGAGAGAAGCAAGCAATTCTTCATTTTTTTGAAGTTTTGCTTTTTCAGTTTCAACCAAAGATGCTGGTGCTTTTGCAACAAATCCTGCATTTCCAAGCATTTTTTTGCTTCTTTCAATTTCAAAAGTAACCTTTTCAATGTCTTTTTTCAAAACAGCTTTTTGCGCTTCAGCATCAACCTTTTCTTCAATCAAAGCAAATTCACCAACTGTTGTAACCAAAGTTTTTCCTGCTTCAACTGAACCAATTTCAAGCTCAACATTTGCCATTTTTTCAATAATAGCCTTATGCTCTTCAACAAAAGCATTTGAATTTACAGCAAACCTAACTTTGTCTGATGATTTTTTTCCAGAATCAAGTTTAAATTTACGAAGTGATGTTACCAAATTGATTAATTCTTCAATTTTTTCAGCATCATTTTTGTATTTCTTGAATGTAGAAGTATCTGCATACTCTGAAATCATGATTGATTCAACTTTGGTTGGAAGTTCCATTCGATCATAGATATATTCAGTAACAAATGGAATAAATGGATGCAAAAGTTTCAAAACTTGTTCAAAGGCATAAGCCAAAACACTAACCATTTTTTGCTTGCTTTCACCACCCTCAAAAATTGCTGGTTTTGAAAGTTCAATTGCCCAGTCACAGAACACACCAAGTGTGAAATTAACAATATTTGAAAGTGCAACACCAACATCAAATTTGTCGATATTTTTTTGAACAACTTTTGTAATTTCATCAAGCTTAAACAAAATCCATTTTTGAACATCATCAAGTTTAATAGACGAAACATCCAAAAGTTTCTCACCTTCTTCATGCATAGCAATAAATTTGCTAGCATTCCAAACTTTATTGATAAATGTTCTTGCATCATCAACTTTATTTTGACTGAATCTTGTGTCAATGCCCATTGCCATATCTTTAACAAGCGCAACACGAAGAGTGTCTGCACCATAATCTTTAACGATATCAAGTGGGTCAATTCCGTTTCCAAGACTCTTGCTCATCTTTCTTCCCTGACTATCACGAACAAGACCATGAATAAGCACATTTTTAAACGGAACATCACCGTTGCATTCAATGCCCATGTAAACCATCTTTGTTACCCATTGAGTCAAGATATCATAAGCGGTAACAAGCACAGTTGTTGGATAGAAATATTCAAGGTCGGGAGTTTTTTCAGGCCAGCCAAGTGTTGTTATTGGCCAAAGTGCTGAAGAGAACCATGTGTCAAGGACATCTGGATCTTGATAAACATTACTGCTTCCGCACTTGTCACAAACAGTAACAGCAGTTTTTGAAGCCATAACATTTTTGCAATCTTTGCAGTAATAGATTGGAATACGGTGTCCAGTCCAAAGTTGTCTTGAAATGCACCAATCTCTGATGTTTCTAAGCCAATGGAAATAGTTCTTTTCAAACCTCTTTGGATGAATTTTCATTGTTCCATCTTCAACGCATTTGATTGCAGGTTTAACAAGTTCACTCATCTTAACAAACCATTGCTCTGTTATCATTGGTTCGATTGCAGTTTTGCATCTTTCACAGTGTCCAACAGAGTGAGTGTATGGTTCAATTTTTTCCAAAACACCAAGAGTTTTCAATTCTTCAACGGTCTTTTCCCTAGCATCCAAAATGCTCAAACCTTCGAATTTTTCGCCTGCTATGTCTGTCATAACACCTGATTTTGAAATAACTTGAATAACATCAAGGTTGTGTCTTTTTCCAACTTCATAGTCATTTGGATCATGTGCTGGAGTAATTTTTACCATTCCAGTTCCAAAATCTTTTTCAACATAACTATCAGCAATAATTGGTATTTCCCTGTTCACAATAGGAACAATAACCTTTTTTCCAACAATTGCCGTGTATCTTTCGTCATCTGGGTTAACAGCAACAGCTGTATCTCCAAACAATGTTTCAGGTCTTGTTGTTGCAACAGTAATATGTCCACTTCCGTCCGCAAACTTATATTGAATGTGCCACATTGAACCTTGTTCATCACTATAAACAACTTCATCATCTGAAATTACAGACTTGCAGTGTGTGCACCAGTTAGTTTCACGAGTTCCACGATAAATGTAACCCTTTTTGTAAAGTCTAATAAATGCTTCCAAAACCGCATTTGTGCTTTTTTCGTCCATTGTGAAACGATATCTGCTCCAGTCTGCTGAAAAACCAATTTTTCTGAATTGTTGGAAAATTTGGTCGCCGTAGTAGTCATACCATTCCCAAGCAACCTTGTCAAACTCTTCTCTTCCAATACCTTCCTTGGTTTTTCCTTCCTTTGCCAGTTTTTCAACAATCTTTTGTTCTGTTGCAATAGCTGCATGGTCTGCACCAGGAAGCCAACAAGCTTCATAACCTGAAAGACGTTTAAATCTAATCAAGATATCTTGTAATGTATCATCAAGACCATGTCCAATATGTGCCTTGCTAGTAACGTTTGGTGGTGGCATAACAATTGAAAATGGTTTTTTGTTTTTGTTTACAGATGCTTTAAAATAACCTTTTTCTTCCCAGTTTTTATAAATTGCATCTTCGAAATTTTGAGGAGTGTAAGCCCCTTCCTTGTTCATCAAATTCATAAGTTTCCTTCTTTTTATTGCCAAATTTATAATAAAGTATATTACACCAAGAGTGAGTTCAAATCAATACTATTTGTTCTTTTTTTGAAATTCAAAGCTTGATTTGCACATATCTTCAAGCGTTTTTGTTGCAACAAATCCAAGTTCATCCTTTGCTTTTTTTGCAGAAGCATAACATTCTGCAATATCACCTGGTCTTCTTTCAACAAATTCATATTTAACAAGATCACCATTAACTCTGTTGAATGTGTTAACAATGTCAAGCACGGAGTAACCTACTCCCACGCCAAGGTTATAAACCTTAAATCCAACATTTTCCTTAACCATTTTTTCCAAAGCTTTAACGTGTCCAACAGCAAGGTCAACAACATGAATGTAATCACGAACGCCTGTGCCATCTTTTGTGTTGTAGTCATTTCCAAACACGTTTAAGTGATCAAGTTCACCAACTGCAACCTTGCAAATATAAGGCATCAAATTGTTTGGAATACCATTTGGATCTTCGCCCAAAAGTCCACTTTCATGAGCTCCGATTGGATTGAAATATCTAAGTGCAATCACGTTAAAATCAGGATTTGCATGATTGTAATCTTTCAAGATGTTTTCAATAAAGAGTTTTGTTCTACCGTAAGGGTTTGTTGCAGCAAGTGGAGCTTCTTCATCAAGTGGAAGCACTCCTGTGTTTTCATAAACAGTTGCAGAAGAACTAAAGATAAAGTTTTTAACTTGATATTTTTCACAAAGTTCCAAAAGTGTCATTGTTGAATCAAGATTGTTTCTGTAATACATAAGTGGAAGTTTCACAGATTCACCAACGGCTTTAAAGCCTGCAAAATGAATAACTGCAAAAATATCCTTGTTTTCTTCAAAAACCTTTTCAAGTTTTTCTTTGTCACAGCAATCAATTTGATAAAATTTTGGTTTAACTCCTGTGATTTTTTCAATCTTGTCCAAAACTTCAATTTTTGAATTGCTAAGGTCATCAACAATAATAGGCTCAAAACCTGAATTAATAACTTCAACAGCCGTGTGTGAACCAATAAAACCAAGTCCACCAGTAAACAATATTTTTTTCATAAAACCCTCCAAATGCGATTTATCTATTTTATTAAAATGATAAGCAAAAGCAACACAAGCATCACAATAAAGCAAATCATTTTCAATCTAACAACAATTCGAACTCGCTGTTGTTCTCTGCCTTGATAGTTTTTTTCAGGAAAGAACTTATCAGCAAACACACAAACAATTGCAAGAACTGTTATAACGCACAAAAATACAATTTTCAAAATTACTTGCCAAGTCATTAATCCACCTCTCCTTCATTCTCGCCTGCTGAACGAATACGGTTTTCAACGCTTTCAACCTGTTTTTCATCAGCCGACATTTTCTTTTCACTAAGTTTTTCAAACTTGTTTGAGTTGAAATAAATTTTCAAAACAATATTTGCAATTTCAAATAACATTGCATCAATTGCATACCAAAGCACTGAAACATTGAAAAAGTAAGTTAAAATGCAAATCATTGAGCCAATTTTTACAGCACCAACAAGTGAACATTCATTTTTTGTAATGTTTTTATTTTTAACAAAAACGACATCCAAAACAAGCAAGAAGAGTTCAATAATAACAAGAGTAACCAAAAATATGTTCAAAATCATAGAATGTTTTGTAAACTCATAATAAATTATGGCAATAACAGCAACCATGTTTATTATATCAAACAAGAAAAATGTCAATTTGTAGTTTGTTAAAAGCGTTCCATAGTGTTTGTCCATAATCAGCAAAACAACGCAAATAATGAGTGAAACAAAGTAAATATTAGACACCGCTGCCACGCTAAAAAACATACAAACAAACATAATAAGTGCCAAGATTAAAAGCATGTAAACAAAGAATCTTGGAACTTTAGAATTATTTTCAAACATAATGCCTCACTTTATAGTCAACATTATATCAAACAAAAACAAAAATGTAAAAACGATTTTAGTCAAAAGTAACACAATTATAAATTTTTACATAGAATGCTGTAAGGAAACCCCATGTGTTTCCTTGCAAAAATAAAGGAGGAAAAATGAAGAAAATATTTACGATTTTTTGTGCTTTAGTTTTATGCTTTGCAACATCTCTATGCTTTGTTTCATGCAAAAAAGATAATACTAGTGGAAAAATCAGACTCAATGAAGTTACACATAGTGTTTTCTACGCCCCACTCTACCTTGCAATAAATCTCGGTTACATGGAAGAAGCCGGCATTAACATTGAACTCACAAACGGTGGCGGAAGCGATGCAAGTATGACAGCACTCTTGTCAGGAAATGCAGATATTGCATTGATGGGACCAGAAACCGTTGTTTATGTTGAATCAAGTGGAAGCACAAATCATCCAATTGTTTTTGGACAATTAACAAAAAAAGATGGAAGTTTCCTTATTTCAAAAACAAAAACCACAAACTTCAATTATGCAACTGACCTAAACGGAAAGA
>CAKVMF010000050.1 GCA_934771675.1 uncultured Clostridia bacterium | reverse complement strand
GGACTATTGATATACATCATAATGTCCTTATCTGGGTCCTTTCCTTCCAAGTAAATAAGCTGTGCAATAACAAGGTTTGCAGTTTGATCATTTATTTCACCGTTCAAGAAAACAATTCTATCTTCAAGCAATCTTGAAAAAATGTCATAAGATCTTTCACCACGGTTTGTTTGTTCAACAACCATAGGAATAAGCATATCTTTTTCGTTCATAAAAACTCCTAAATAAAGTTTAGCAAAAAATTAAACTTTCATACTATAAAATTGTATTTTTGTCTTTAAGCAATTTCATGATTTTTTCAGAAACAATGTTGTTTTCAAGAACTTCTTTTTGACTTGCAGTCATAGTTTTTTTGAGTTCATCAGCTGTCTTTTTCATACGCTCAGCAAGTTCAGCAATCTTTGCATCAATTTCAGCATCATCAACTTTGATGCCTTCTTTTTTGATAATTTCACCAAGAACAAGGCTGGTTTTGATTTGTTTTTCAGTGTCAGCTTCTCTTGAAAGTCTGAACTCTTCATCGGTCATACCAATGTAACCAAGATACATTTCATAGCTCATACCTTGCATTGCAAGAGATCTCTTCATTTCTTCGATTCCTCTTGAAATTTGGTTTTTAACCATTGCAGATGGAACTTCAACTGTTGCATTTTTAACAACTTCTTCAACAAGTTTGTTTTCAACATCTCTGTCTGCTTGAGCTTCTTTTTCTGCTTTGAGTTTTTCTTTTGTATCTTTTTTAAGTTCTGCAAGAGTGTTAAATTCACTTACATCAGCAGCAAATTTGTCATCAATTTCTGGCATTTGTTTTTCACGAATAGCAAGAAGTTTAACAGCAAAAACTGCAGGTTTTCCAGCAAGTTCTTTAACATGATATTCTTTTGGGAATGTAACATTAACGTCTTTATTCTCATCAACCTTCATTCCTGCAACTTGATCTTCAAATCCTTCAATAAATGTGTGAGAACCAAGTTCAAGTTCATAATCTTTTGCTGTTCCACCTTCAAAAGCAACACCATCTACAGAACCAACAAAGTCAATATTCACAAGGTCGCCCATCTTTGCAGCACGATCATTTACATCAACAAATCTAGCTTGTTTTTCTTGAAGAGATTTAAGTTTTTCATCAACTTCTTTTTCAGAAACTGAAACTTTATTCTTTTTAACTTCAATACCTTCGTATTTTCCAAGTTCAACTTCAGGCATAAGAGTTATTGTTGCAACCCATGTTACGCCGTCTTTTGAAACATTTTTAACTGAAATTTCAGGATAGTCAACTGCTTGAACATCCTTTTCTTTTTCAAGAAAATCAAAGAAACTGTTGTCACAAACAGCATTCAAAGCATCTTCATAAAAAACATATTCGCCATAAGTCTTTTCAAGAACTTTTCTTGGAATTTTTCCTTGTCTGAAACCATCAAGTTTGTATTTTCCTTTATTTTTTTGGTAAGCCTTTTCAATTTCAGCTTCCCATTCAGCAGCATTAAGCTTAAATTCAACGGTTAATTTTCCGTTCTTTTTTTCACCAATTGTGTATGTCATCGTAATTCTCCTATTTTTTGTTACATTACTTATTGTAATAAAAATAACAACCTTTGTCAAGGTTATAAACATCAATATATGCTTGTTTGTGCATAAAAAAAGACTATGAAACATAGCCTTTTCTTTGTTTAATACATAATCAAAACGATACAAGAAAATACAAAAGCCAAACTAACCAAAACAATTTTAACAATCAGCCCAACTTTTTCACTCTTTTCAAGTTCAAATGGACCAGGTTCTCCATCAGCCTTTTTTTGCGCAGAAAACCCCAGTTTGAGTGAATAAAACACAATTGCAATCAAAAATCCTGCTGTCCAGAAAATGATTGAATATTTCATAATCAAGCTTTTGCCTGTAAACTCAAACAAAACCGCAAGTCCAGTTGCAATCAAAAGTGTAACCAAACTTGAAATGTCCAAAACTTTAAGAATATCCTTCTTGTTCATAATCACCTGCTAAACCAAAATAATACCGATAATAATCATAACAATTGCGATTGCCCAAACAACCCACATCCAAACTTTTTTTCTACGTTTGATATAGTTGAATGAAAGCACACATAGAATTGACCAACCAACTGCATTTGCAATTGCTTGAAGTGCTGAAGTGAATGATGCATTCACACCGCATTTGCTAAGAACCATAGCCAAAAACAATCCAATACCACCAACACAAACAGCAACATATGACAAAATGTTGATAATGTAACTGAAACTAGTTCCTGATTTTTTTGTTGTTGTGGTTGTTGTGGTTGTTGATGAAGTTTGTTTTTGATTTTTATTTGTTGTCATAATTTTTTCCTCCTAACCATATATATTATAAATTTATGCCATTTTTATGTCAAATATATAACAAAACTAAACTTATTCTAGTTGAGTTTTTTTAAAACATTTTCAAAGTAGTCTGGGAGTTTTGTTTCAAAGGTCATTCTTTCATTTGTTGCAGGATGCGTAAGTTCAAGTTTGTATGCATGTAAAAGTTGACCATCTAAATTGAACTTTTGATTCTTTGAACCATATGTTTTGTCCCCCACAATTGGATGACCAATATATTTTGAATGAACACGAATTTGATGTGTTCGTCCAGTTTCCAAAACAAACTCCACAAGTGTGAAATTTCCATACCTATGTCTGACATAGTAGTGCGTAATTGCACGCTTTCCGGTGTCTGCAACAGCCATTTGCTTTCTGTCATTTGGGTTTCTAGAAATAAATGTATCTATCGTTCCGGAATCGGTTTTTATATTTCCTTCAACCAACGCCAAGTAATGCCTAAAGCATGTATGTTCTGCAATCTGCTTTGCCAAACTTTCATGTGCTTTGTCATTTTTTGCAACAACCAAAAGTCCAGAAGTGTCTTTATCTATTCTGTGAACAATTCCCGGTCTAATTTTATCTGATCCATTGCTCAAACTGTCAAAATGAAACAAAAGTGCATTAACAAGTGTGTGGCTATATGCCCCAGGTGCTGGATGCACAACCATACCTTGTGGCTTATTTATAATTGCAATATCGTTATCTTCGTAAACAATATCAAGCGGAATATCTTCAGCTTCTGCATTAAGATTTAATATCTCTTTCGTGAAAAAAAGACATATTTTGTCATTATTTTTAACCAAAAAACCTGCTTTTTGCGGTTTTCCATTAACAATAGCCTTTCCAGCATCAAGTTGAAGTTTTATTTGTGACCTACTCCAACCAGTTTCTTCCGTTAGAAATTTATCAAGTCTAATCTTGTCATCCAAACCCTCAACTTCAATTTCAGATGTAAGTTCTATCATTTTTCTTCCTTTTTGTTATCAGTTTGATTTTGTTGCTTTTTGTTTGACTTAAACAAAAAGTATGCACAAAAGATAATTGCACCGCAAACAACAGCCATATCGGCAACATTAAAAATTGCAAAATTGATTGATTTTAAATAAATGAAATCTCTTACTCCACCAATAAAGATTCTGTCAAGTAAGTTTGAAATTGTTCCACCCAAAATGAGCCCTAAACTTATTTTTTCAGTTTTTGATGTAAAGTGTTTTTTTGTGATGATAAGCCAACCAAATAGCACACTTGCAAGACTTGATATTGTGATAAAAAGCGCACTAATATTTTGGAACATGCCAAAAGCTACACCCGTGTTCAGAGTGCTTTGAAACCAAAGAACATCACCAATAATAGATACTGGATTTTTTCCAAAAGCAAAATATTTTGTTATTTGATCAAGAATAATTGAAACTCCAGCAAATATAAAACCAAGAATCATATGTTCTCCTATAACATATTAATTCTAACACATTGCAAAAAAAAAGACAAGATTTCTTATCTTGTCTTTAAAAAACAAATATATTATCTTGTCGAAAATTTATTTTACTTAAAACTAGCAGATTTATTTTTTCTCATTTTTCTTTTTCTTTCTATTATCTATTGTCTTTTTTATCTTTCCAGCTACTTTTTGAATAACGTTTTTATGATTTTTAAGTCTTTCAGCTTCACTATTTAGACTTTCCATATATTCTCTGCTGTAGCCCATATCGCCTATGTTTTCATCTGCTTTTGTTTGGCGTTTATTGTTTTTGTAATTTTCTTTTATTTGTTTCTTTTTTTCTTTTCTGAGAGCTTTTCCATTGGCCTGTTGATAATCCCAAGTGTTAGATTCATTGATATGTTGAACCAATTGAGATTTCATCATTTGCAACTTTTGATACTCTTTGTAATTTTCACCATTGACACCTTCATTGTCAATTTCTGCAATTCGCTTTTTGACATCATCAAGCTTTTGCTCCGACTCTTAAAAATCAGAGTATTTTTGAGTTAATCTCTTATTTTTATGAGATCTGCCCTTGCCCGCAACATCAATATTTTTATACTCACGATTATGTGAATCAACTTGAGCTTTTGCATTATACTCATTTGATTGCATCTTAAGCAAGTTGTTCATTTTATTTCTCTCGCTTATAAATGCATCAATAATCTTTTGTTGATCTTCGTTTTCGCCAAGAGCTTTTACTTCTTCATCGCTCATTGAAGAAACGTCTTGACTAATACCTTTTTGTGCCAATTGTGTCTTTAAATCTTCAATATTTGAAGTGATTTCATACATTCTTGAATTGCGTCTAATAGCATTCAAAGCACCTTTCCCAGTAAACATCAAGTAATCCTTATGTTCTTGTTTTTTAGCTTTTTCACGAGCTTTTTGAGCTTCTTTTGCAGATTTTTGCTTGTTTTTCTCTTCTGTTTTTCTGTCAGTTGAACGTTGTTTTCTATCATTTACTGTGTCAATTTTGTTTTCAGCATCAATCTTTTGTTGCTGTTCTTCTTCAGTAAGCTCTTTGCCTTTATCTATCTTTGCTTGTAACCTTCTGCTAGTTCGTTTAGCCTTTCCTAAACCTTTAGCTTCAGTTTTTGCATTTTTAAGTGCCTCTTTTGCCCTTAAAAGATTTCTTTCATTTTTTTCACGTTTTTCTTTTTGCTCACCGCTCATGAAGTTTTCTTTACGTCCAAATGAATTGCCTTTTTTTGCTTTTGCATCATCATTAATGTTTCTGTTTTGATTCTTTGTGTCTTTGATGTAATTTTTAATTTCTTGTTTTGTCATTGATTCAAAGTCTGGTGTATCGTCGCCACTGCCGCCTTGTGAATCATTTTCATCTTCGTCATCTCTTGAGCTTCTTAAACCTTGAGCTCTTTCTGATTGAATCTTTGATTCTTCAGCTGCACGCACTTTGTTTGCACCAGTATTTGGATCAAAATCAAGAGATTTTGTATATTCAGTGTCTTTTTTGATATAAGCATCAAGTGCAGACTGAACTTCATTTTTCTTTTCATCCTTGTTTGCATCGCCACTTTTTGCACCTTCAGTTGTTGCACGACTCATTTTTTCTTCAAGTTCTTTTTCAGCATCTCTCTTTGCTTTTTTCTTTTTCATCAAAAAGGCTTTATCTTGACCTTCCCTAACAACACTACTCATTGGAGCGTGAGCCTTCATAAACTTCAAAGCAGCTTCTTTCTTGTGAGTCAAAAGATATGCTGTCTTTTTAATTTTATCTCTATGTTGCCAAGCTCTCATACCCTGACCAACATAAGGAATTAATGTGGCTGAAATTTCCAACCCTTTCCAAACCTTACCTTTATTGTCTTTTGACAAACCGAACCATTCTGTGTAAACTTGTGAAGATGCATCACTTGCTGTGACATCATCAACTGAACCACCTGAATTTGCAACAAATGAAGATATCATCGCAGGCACTTTTTGAATCATTGTTAAAGCAACAAGTTCCATCATGATTGAAAATGCAAAGTTAAGCATTCTTGTGATTCCATTTACGTCGGTAAATGCAAAGAATAATGCACCAAATCGGTGCAAACTCTTTGTTCTAGCAATATCTGATGGTTGGAAAAATTCAATAGATTGAATAACTGGAAACAGCAAGAACACAAAGTTTATCCCCAAAACCAAACCATAAGTTGAGAATAATTTTGAGAAGTATAGCGATGACCATCGCTTGTAACCCTTGTCGGTTAATGGAAGCGTTGCACATGCTGTTGGATAATACATAAACAGTATCATCATATCATAAGCACGTTCAATAAGTGCAAAAATCGCATTAATTGAAACTTTAATTAAAATCAGCGTGCTTCCAACTAAAATTAAGAAGTTAATCTTTTTTATGTCATAAATATTTTGAAGATTTACACCTTCATATTTACTTTCGCTTACAGCTTCCGTCAAAAAGTCTAGTGGAAACTGTGAACTCATCATATAACCTATTCTCATCTTTCCGTTGTTTAAGGTTAAAACATCATCAATTTCAGACTGATAAGCTTGTTTGATTGCATCTTCATTTAGATAAAAATGCGGCATCAAACTTTCAGGATCGAATATAACCTTGAAGAACATTTTTATTCTTGTCCAAACGGATTGTTTTTGGAATGGATCATTTTCCCAAGTTAATTTGTAAGCTTCAGAAGCTTCACCAACGTCAATATTTTCAATTTTTTCTCTATAAAAAACAACTTGTTTTGAATCGTTTTGTTTGATTGCTGTTGGGTATTTGCTTTCAGAAAACAAACCCTTTGCAGCAACAACGTGTCCTCTTTTCAAAAATTCTGTTCTAAATCTTGCAGATGGAGTGTAGGTGTAATAATTTGTTAATGGTTGATAGTAAGAGTAAGTAA
>CAKVMF010000049.1 GCA_934771675.1 uncultured Clostridia bacterium | reverse complement strand
GCAATCATTACTCCGCCTGCAAACCCAAGCAAGATTTTTTCAACCAAATCATTAATCTTGTTACGCATAAAAAACACTAAAAACGCACCGAGCGTTGTGCCAGCAAAAGGTATCAAAACACCTAAAATTAATTTATCCATATTTTTCTCCGAATTTATTTGAAATTCTAACTATATTTTAGCAACTGTCAAAAAAGATGTAAAATCAAATTTATTAATTTAACAAATTTTTGATTAAACCTTGACAACACATCAAAAGTATCATACAATAAAGTTACAAATATTCGTCCATTCCGTTTGTTTAAGTTTGAAGAAATTTTTCTTAAGAATGGCAAAACAATATAGCATTAATTTGGCTGTGTTATTTTGCTATTGGAAAAATTTTAAACAGCCTAAACAAATTTTTTTTTGGAGGAAAATATGACAAGAAGAATTTTAAACTCAACACTTGCACTAATTTTGCAAGGAGATAAAGTTTTGCTAGGCGAAAAGAAACGTGGTTTTGCCGCAGGGACTTTTAATGGTATTGGCGGAAAACAAGACCCCGGTGAAACAATTGATGAAGCAATGGTTCGTGAAACTCAAGAGGAAATTGGAGTTACTCCAACAAACTACAAAAAAGTTGGGAATATTGACTTTATCAACATTGTGTATAAGGGTGAGCGAGTTGACATCAAACTCCACATTTACACATGTGGCGGATATGTTGGCGAAATCAAGGAAACTGGTGAAATGATTCCACAGTGGTTCAATATCAAAGATGTTCCATATGACAAAATGCTCCCTGACGACACATCATGGTTTCCACTTGTTTTGGAAGGCAAAAAAGTTAAAGGAGCAATTTCTTATGGGGAAACTCCAGCTGACACTGTCCGCAAAATAAGCGTTGTTAAATCAGCAGCAAACCCAGCAGTTGCTGAAGAAAAAGAAAATGTAATGTAAAATAAAAAAATTAACGAAAAATTTAATATAATATAAAAATAAAGTGAATTTTGCTTAAGGTATTAAGGCAAAATAAAAAAGTCCAAAAATTTAGTTTGGACTTTTTATTTTGAAAGTTTAAAGCGAAAAGTTTTTAACCATGTTTTTTTGATAGATAAATTAAGGCTTTGATAAAAAAGTTTATCAAACCATGTCTTCATTTTGATATTTTAGCCAACATGAATAACACATTGATTCATACTTGTCGTCACCGCCGAGCAAGATTTCCTTTCCGCTAGTCACAACTCGTTTGTTAACAATGCGTGCGTTTCTTGTTGCTTTTGCACCGCATTTGCATATGCACTTGATTTCCATCAAACTTTCTGAAAGTTCAACTAAACGCTTGCTACCTTCAAAAAGTTCACCTTTAAAGTTTGTGAGAAGACCATAGCAAATAACAACAATATCTTCAAGTGTCAAAGCTTTCAATTGGTCAATTTGTGAAGCTGAACAAAATTGTGCTTCGTCAACAATAACAACTTTTGCATCTCTTTCTTTCACAAAATCATAAAGATTTTCATCTTTTGAAAAAACTTCACACTCTCTTGAAAGTCCGATTCTTGATGAAATTATTGTTTTTGTTCCGTCGCTGTCACGTGTGTCAATGCTAGGTTTCATAAGCAAAACATCGAACCCTTTTTGATTGTAATTGAAAGCAGTCATCAAAACTTGTGCACTTTTGCTGCTGCCCATAACTCCAAATTTGAAATATAACTTTTTCATAATATCTCCACTAAAAATATTATAGCACTTTTTGAAAATTTTACTTACAAAATTTTTGTTCAAATTGTTCAATACATAATTTGATTTTTAGTTAATTTTGGGATTGTATAGACTTTTTGAAGAGGATTTGTTAAAATGTTATTGGAAATCAATTTTTATGAAAGTGAGAGTTTGATTTATGATTGAAGTTAAAAATTTGAAAAAAGTTTATCAGTCATCAAATTTTGAAGACGTTGTTGCGAATAACGATGTTAGTTTTTCGTTGCCTGAAACTGGTCTAATTTTTGTTGTTGGAAAGAGCGGTTCAGGAAAAACTACACTTTTAAATATGCTTGGCGGACTCGACAAAAAAACGAGCGGCGAGATTTTTGTTAACGGAAAATCTATTGATGAGTTTGAAACTCTTGACAATTATCGCAATAACTCGGTTGCATTTGTGTTTCAAGACTTCAACTTGATTGGTTCTATGAATGTTGAACAAAACTTGAAACTTGTGCTTTCACTTCAGAGCAGGGTTGATGCTGGCGAAGTTAAAGAAGTTTTGAAAAAGGTTGGGCTTGAAGGCTATGAAAACAAAAAAATAAATCAGCTTTCAGGTGGACAAAAACAGAGAGTTGCAATTGCAAGGGCGCTTATCAAAACCAGTGACTTTATTTTGGCAGATGAACCAACAGGAAATTTGGACAAGGCGAACAGCAAAGAGATATTTTTGCTTCTTAAAGATATTTCTAAATCAAAGCTTGTTATTGTGGTTTCGCATGATGAGAAGAGTGCAAAGGAGTTTGCTGACCAAACAATTACTCTTGCAGACGGAAAGGTTACTTCGATAAAAATTTCAAAAAACGCAAAAGATTGCAATATTGATGAAAAAACTGATAAAAATACCGCAAAAAACAAGAAAAAATTAAAAAAATCAGAAAAAATTAATCAAAGTTCAAAAGAGAAAGCCGAATCTAAACAAGAAAAGATAGAAATAACTGGAAAAAATCATTTCAGCCAAAACCTTAATTTTGAAACGAAATTTAAAATGGCGTTTTCAAATATTGGTGGGCATTTGGGCAAAAGCATAATTTCAATAATTTTGTGTGTGCTTACTTGTTTTTCAGTTTGTTTGAGTGCTTTGTTTTTGAGTTACAACTCTGAAAAAACTCTAACAAAAACTTTCAAAAATGATTATAGTGAAAAGTATTTGGCACAGAGCATTTATTCATCTAGTGAAAATTCTGCCGTTTCTTATGACTCTTACATCTCAATTGATGATTCGTTTTTTGAAAACGCAAAGTTTAAAAATTTGACTTATTTAAGGGGTTTTAATATTGGCGTCAGCACATCAGCAGTTGATAAATACTTGGAAAATGTTTTTTATATTATTCGTTCAAAAAATGAGCTTGAAAAATTTGATATTGAGTTTTACGTTGCAAATGAAATCACCGATGATTCAATTTATGTTACTGACTATGTTTTGGACTATCTTCTTAAAAATGGTTACACACTTGGCGGCGAAAAGATATCAGACTACTTGAATATGATAGGCAAAAGCATCATGAGATATGACTCGTTTTCAAATGATTATATTTCAGTTTTCAAAATTGCAGGCATCATCAAAACAGATTACAGGGAATATTTTGACGAAAATTTTGAATTAAAAACTGACGACTATCACGGCTATCGTTCGTTTGAAGCTTACTATGAAGTGGCAAGACAAAAAAGACAAACCGAATATATTCCATTTTTTTGCACCGAAAACTATATCAAGAACACAACCGACAAAACAACTTTAAATTTTGTTTCTTCAAATTTAAGAAAGATAAAAATCAGCGACAGCAAAAATGAATTTTCACTTGATATTTTGGATATTGTTGACCAAGCGGCTTTTGATTATGACACAGTTTTAAGTGAAGGTGAACCATTACAAAAAAGCAAAGATATAACTATTAACGATGATGAAGTTTTGGTTAACCTTAAGCTATATAATTATCTTTTTGGAAATGAAATTTCGTTTGAAGGGCTTACGCCTTATATGCACTTTAATGAGAGCGGCGAAAAGGTTTGCGACTATGAATTTTTGCATATGGGTGAAAAGATAAATGTGCAAATTTTGTCGAAAAATGACAGCAGATTGCTTGAGCTTAACGGCAAAAAAATTGTGGGTGTGGTTATCAAAGATTATCAGTTGCAACAGAGCGACGGCTTTGAAGTTTACACTCCAACCGAAACAATAAAAAATAATATTCTGCTTGGAAATACAAATAATTTGTTAAAGGTAAAGTTTGATAGTTTTGATGAGTTTAAGGCGGTTGTTTTTGATGCTAGAGCACAGCATTGTATTGGACTTTTTAGTGAAATTGCTGGAAGTGTTTACGCTTTTGAACAGACTGCAAAAACGCTTTCATTTGTGTTTGTTTTGTTTGGAATTGTGTTTATTGCAGTTTCAATTTTGGTTTCAATTTTGGTTATAACATTCAGCATAAATTCAAAAAAACATGATATTGGCATACTTCGAGCACTGGGTGCAACAAGCTCTGACGTTGAAACAATTTTTGGAATTGAAAGCATTTTTGTTGGACTAACAACTTTTTTGAGTTCAATAATCTTTTTGGCGGTAGGCATTGCTGTTATCAATTCAATTTTAAGTGCAAGTGTTTTTGCGGGTATCAAATTTTTGCAAATGAGTTTTGTTTCCGTTCTTATTTCATTTTTGCTTTCAATTGTAACAACAATCCTTGCCTGCATTATTCCAATAAAGAGAATAAACAAAATATCCCCAGTCGAGTGCTTGGGGAAAGTAATTTGAAAAAATGGAATAGATTGCCACGTCAAAACAAAGTTTCTCCTCGCAATGACATGCTAATTGTATGGAATAGATTGCCACGTCGACCTAATGGTCTTCTCAGGGCGACATGCTTAATACAGTATCGTATTACTAAACCATGTCTTATTTATAATTAAAAAGTGTAGTAAAAAAGCCAGGGCAGATAGCTCTGGCTTTTGTTGTGATTTTTCACCTGAAATTTTATTACTTAAGCGGTGATTTCGGTCTGGTCAGTATCTGGGTTGGCGGTGTTAGCGGTTGCGTTTGATTCTGCGGTGTTGGTTTCGGCTGCGGTGTCAGCGGCTGGAGAATTTTGTTTTGTGACCATTGAATCAAAGAGTTCTTTGTTCAAAACTTCTTCATGAAATTCAATTGTTTGTTTTACCTTGAAAGATTCTGCAAGTTTCATGCCATAATCGTATTGCTCTTTGGTGACTTTTTCAGTGCGTAAGCAATAGTCTGCATAGTAATATTCATGAATGATTGGCTTATCTTCTTCAGCATTTGAATGAGTTTCACCAGTGCTAAAGAATACGGATTTGAATGTTAAAAAGAATATTTTTATATCGCCCCAAAATGTGATATTTTGGTCATAAGCAATATCTTTTTCAAAAACTTGTTGCCAAGTGTTGCTGTTTCTTCCAGTAACTTGTGTTGGACCTGTTAAACCCGGGCGAACAAGGTAGTATTTGTAAACGTCTTTATCATAAAAAACCATATCTTTGATAAGTCTTGGTCTTGGACCAACAAAACTCATATCGCCTTTCAAAATATTGAAAAGTTGTGGGAGTTCATCAAGCGAAGTTTTACGCATGATTTTTCCAAAGGTTGTTACACGTTGTTCATCAGGAAGAAGATTTCCATTTTTATCCTTTTTGTTGTTCATTGAACGAAACTTGTAGATATTGAAAACCTTGTGATTTTTTCCTGGGCGTTTTTGTTTGTAGATTGCTGGGTAGCCAAAGAATATCAAGGTCAAAAGGTAGAGCAAAATCAAAACTGCTGACAAAATTATTATTGCAGTGAGAGAAATAGAGATGTCTAAAAATCTCTTCATAAAGTTTGCATAAAACGAATTTGTTATGTTTAAACTGTTATAAATTTCCTTTGTTTTCATTTTGCACCCACATTCTTCTTATTATAATGATTATACAATACAAAAAGATAAAAATCAATGTTTTATAATTCTTTTTTTGGTGTGCTTTTATTGACAAAAAGTGCAAATGAAGGTATATTTTATATGAAAAATTCGTGATAGGGGCGAAAATGAAGAAAATTTTGTGTGTTGCATCAACAATAAGTCATATTTTAAACTTCCATATGCCATATATTAATGCGTTAAAGCAAGAACCAGAAAACTATCAAGTTTTCACAATGGCAAAGGGTGACGGGAAAAACGAACTTGACTTTGATATAGACTTTCACAAAAAGATGTTTTCACTCAAAAATTTGAAAGCAAAAAAAGAAATCTACAAAATTTTGAAAAAAGAAAATTTTGACGTGATTTTTTTAAATACTTCACTTGCAGCTTTTTTTGTTCGCTTGGCTGTGAAAAAACTCAAAAAGAAACCGATTGTTATAAACATTGCTCACGGCTATTTGTTTGACAAAAAAACTGGTTTTGTGAAGAAGACTTTGCTTTCAACAGCTGAAAAATATGTTAGAAATGTCACGGATTACATCATCACAATGAATGGTGAAGACTATGAGTATGCAAAATCTCATCGCCTTGCAAAAAAAAGTGTTTTTAACATTCAGGGTATGGGTATTCAAAGCAAACGAACAAATGGCGATGCTTACTCGGATGATTTTTCAAATGGCTACACCTTCACTTTTATTGGTGAACTTTCAGGAAGAAAAAACCAAGGCGAACTTATTCGCTTTATCAAAAGACTTGATGATGACGGCGTTTCTGCAAAACTAAACCTTGTTGGTGAAGGTGGAAAAAAACAAGAATATATCGCTCTTGCAAAAGATCTTGGAATTAGCAAAAACGTTAACTTTTTAGGTTACACAAAAGATATTGAAAAAGTGCTAAAGCAAACCAATTTTTATGTGGCTTCAAGCAAAATCGAAGGCTTGCCATTCAATATTGTTGAAGCTATGAATGCTGGGCAAATTGTTATTTCGGCTGACACAAAAGGGACTGTTGATATCATTAAAAACGGTGAAAATGGCATGATTTATGAACTTGGAAATATTGACGATTTTGTAAAGAAGTTCTATCTCGTTAAAGATGATAT
>CAKVMF010000048.1 GCA_934771675.1 uncultured Clostridia bacterium | reverse complement strand
GAAAAGTCTTTAATAATTGTTCTATCTGCATCATAACCGAACTTAACGTGGCTGATTTCAACATTACCTTTGATTTCAGGAATCTTGCAAATTTTGTTTGATTCATCTTCAATTTCATCTTCTTCCAAAAAGTCAAATACTCTTTCACTTGCAGCAGCTGCAGTTTGAACACTGGTCATTGCTTGTGCAATTTGAGCAAGTGGATTTGTGAAAAGACGAATATAAATCATGAATGATGTGATAACACCAAAACCAATTTTTCCTTTTGAAAACAAAATTGCACCAACAACGCACACAACAACATATCCAAGGTTTCCAACAAAAGCCATAAGTGGATGCATTGTTCCAGAGAAGAATTGTGATTTCCAACCGCTTGTGCAAAGTTTTTTGTTAACATTTTCAAAAGCGGTTTTTGTTTCATCTTTTGCATTGTATGTTCTGATGATTGATTGACCAGAGTAAACTTCTTCAACAACAGAATCAATTTCAGCAATTCTATTTTGTTGCTCAACAAAATATTTTTGAGATTTTTTTATAATTATGGTCATTATGCTAAAGCCAATGACAGTTGAAGCAATTGCACAAAGTGCCAAAATCCAGTTTGTTATAAACATCATCAAAAGCGAACCAAAAAACAAAACTATTGCACCAACAAGTGACGCAGCTGATGTGTAGAGCGCATCGCCAAGAATATCAATATCGTTGGTTACAATTGAAAGCACGTTTCCGTAAGGAGTTTTGTCAACATATTTAAGTGGAAGTCTGTTGATTTTTTGTTGAATATCACGTCTAAGTCTTTGGCTCATTTTGAAACTTACTCTACCAATGAGCCAGTTTGCAATGTAAGTAAACACTGCCCCACAAACATAAAGACAAATAAGAAGTTTCCCAATTTTCCAAATATCTGTCATGGTGTATGGTTCACCTGAAACAGGATTAAGAGATTTTGATATCATGTTTGTTAAGTCGCCGAGTTTGTCTGGACCAACAATTCTAATAATTGTGCTTGCAACAAGCAAAACAATTGAGATTATCAAAATTGGCATATATGATTTTATGTATTTTAGCAGTCTGCCAATAGCTTTTTTCATGTTCTTTGGCTTACCTACATTATTATTCATTCTAGGCATTTTTGAGTTCCTCCTTGCTAAGTTGTGACAAGGCTATTTCTTTGTAAATCTTGCAGTTAGCCATAAGTTCATCATGAGTTCCTTCACCAACAACAGTTCCCTCATCAAGAACAATAATCTTGTCTGCATTTTTGATTGTTCCAATACGTTGAGCAACAATAAGGCAAGTTTTATCTGCAGCCTTTTCTTTCAATGCTTGACGAAGTTCTTTGTCGGTCTTGTAGTCAAGAGCTGAAAAACTATCATCAAAAATCAAGATTTCAGGATCACGAGCAAGTGCTCTTGCAATAGAAAGACGTTGTTTTTGCCCGCCTGAAACGTTCTTTCCACCTTGGTTGATTTCACTATCAACACCATTTGGAAGATCATCAACAAACTTTGATTGTGAAATTTCGAGAGCATTTTTGATTTCTTCGTCGCTTGGTTTTAGACCTTCTTTTTCACCAAGAGTGATGTTGCTCTTTACTGTTCCTGAAAACAAAACTGCTTTTTGTGAAATGTAACCAATTTTGTTGTTGAGTTGTTCAAGAGTGTAATCTTTAACATTCACACCATCAACAATAACCTGCCCTTCAGTTGCATCATAGAACCTTGGAACAAGATTGATAAGTGTGCTTTTTCCGCTTCCAGTTGAACCGATAAAGGCAACAACTTGTCCTTTTTCAGCTTTAAAGTTGATATCATGCAAAACATATTCTTCAGCATCAGGATACTTGAATCCAACGTTAACAAATTGAACTTCACCAGTTTTGATTGGTTTGTCAGTTCCGTTTCCGTCAGCAATAGAATTTTTTGTGTGCAAAATTTCATTGATACGAGTTGCTGCAACTTGAGCTCTTGGGAACATAATAAAGATTGCAATAAGCATAACAAAGCTCATAACAACCTGAATTGCATAACCACTAAAAATTGTCATGTTTGCAAAAAGTGTTATCTTTTCAGGAAAGGCTGTGTTTGCAATAAGTGATGCACCAATAATATAAATTGAAAGTGGAAGTCCATTCATGATAAGTGACATTGCAGGATCCAAAAGTGACATCATTCTGTTGATAAACAAATTGTTTTTAGTTACGTCATCATTAACTTTTTCAAACTTTGCTTCTTGATAGCCTTCAGCATTAAACGCACGAACAACTCTTGTTCCAGTGAGTCCTTCACGAGTAACACGGTTTAAGTTATCTGTAAGCGTTTGAATCTTTCTAAATTTTGGCAAAGCAACAAGAACAATAATCAATATGATAATAAACAAGAACACAACAGCTGAAACCGTTGCAATTGTCCAAGAAATATCAGAAGAAGCAATTTTGCAAAGAGCCATAATTGCCATAACAGGTGCACGAACAATCATACGAATACCCATTGAAAACAAGTTCTGAACTTGAGTTACGTCATTGGTTGATCTTGTGATTAAACTTGCTGTTGAAAAGTGTTTGATTTCAGCATCTGAAAAGCTCATAACCTTGTCATAAACAGCAGATCTGATACGCATACCAAGTCTTGCAGAAAGTCTTGCAACAAAAAAGTTAACAACCACTGCTCCAAGTGCACTTCCAACTGCGCACCCAAGCATAAATCCACCATTGATCCAGATATCTCTTGTGTTTCCAATCAATGTTGGATTGCTGATAATTGTTGTTATTTCTTTCATATAATCAAAAATCTTGAGTTCAAGCCAAACGTTTCCAACAATGAGTGCCACAATAAACAAAACAATTGGAATCTCTCGTTTTTTGACGAATCTTAACATTCTAAACATAATATTCCTCCTAGCAAATACTAAACTATTATAATCACTTATATATTTTTATGCAAGAATTAATTTTAAATGTCAATAAAAAAAGACGAAAATTCAAAAAAATAAATTAAAATATTTTCACATTAAAATCAGTTGTGTTATAATTTACATGGAATGTAACATTTTTGGAAAAAATATGGAACTAAGAACTTTTAATAATAATAAAAATGAAACAAAATTGAATAATGAAAATTTATTAAAAAGCAATCTTGAAAGCAAAGAAAATAAAGCTCTTGCCGTTAAAGGGAATAACAATATTAGTCACTTGAAAAAATCAAAGTCTATTCACTCTGGTCACAGACAAAGACTCAAAGAGCAATACTTGAGCCACGGCATTGATTCGCTTTCAGATATTCAAAAACTTGAACTTTTGCTGTTTTATTCTATACCGCAAAAAGATACAAATCCAATCGCTCACGCACTTTTGGATGAATTTGGAACTATTCGTGAAGTTATTTCAGCAAGTCCTGCAAGACTTCAAAATGTTAAAGGCATAAAGGAAAGCACTGCCAACTTTTTGGCACTTGTTGGAAGCTTTTTGAATTATGCAAACCGTCCAAGCAACTTTGGCGTGATAAGTTCATCCGGTGCAGCAAAAGATTTTTGCACAAAATTTTACTTTGCCGTTAATGTTGAACAATTTTATGTTGTTTGCTTAACCAAAAACAATATCGTTAAAAATGTAAAGATGATTCAATCTGGCTCACTTGATGAAGTTAATGTTCAAATCAGAAACATAACAAACTTTGCACTTGAAAACAAATGCAATCGTATCATTATCAGTCACAACCATCCAAACGGCATCGGTATTGCAAGTGACGAAGACACAACATTCACCTACTCTGTTATTTGCAGTTGTTTGCTAAATTCTATTGATATTGTTGACCATATTATTGTTGGAACAGACCGAGCAATATCACTTTATGAACAAGGCATACTTTCAAAACTTAAAGCAAAAGCATTCCAAAATGTAAAAATTTCAAAGAGTTCACTTTTGTTCATTTCAAGTGACAGTGAAGATTACAAAAACAGTTTAGATGAATAGATTTAAACATTTACCAATAAAAATGGGGCATGAAAATTCATGCTCTTTTTGTTTTCGCTTTTGATTTTATCATTTTTGAACAAAAAAAATAATATATCTAACTATATGGCATTTTTTAATAAAGATATAAAATCAATATTCAAAGACCTTGAAACAAGTGAAAATGGAATTGACAAAAATTCTGTCAAAGACCGCCAAGAAAAATATGGTGCTAATGTTTTGGAAAAACAAAAACAACCAAACTTTTTTGTTAGACTGCTTTCACAGTTCAAAAACATTATGATTATCATTTTGATAATCTCTGCAATTATTTCAGAAGTCACCGCAATAACAAGCAAAGACACCGAAAGTTTGTTTGAAGGAATCCTTATTTTTTTGATAGTTTTGGTTAACGCAATTGTTGGAGTTGTTCAAGAGCAAAAAGCCGAAAACGCACTTGCAGCGCTTCAGCAATCAATTGAACCGTTTGCAAAAGTTGTTCGTAATGGTGAAATTCAAAAAATACGTGTTCATGAACTTGTTGTTGGAGATATTCTTGTTTTAAAAGCTGGCGATTATGTCCCAGCTGACGCAAGAATAATCTCATCAAACAATCTTAAATGTGACGAAAGTTCTCTGACTGGAGAAAGCCATTCCGTTCCAAAATCAAGCTCTATTTTGCAGAAAAAGAATGCTCCACTTGCCGAGCAAGAAAACATCTGTTTTTCAGGCACAACAATAAAGAGTGGAAATGCAACGGCCGTTGTTTTTGCCGTTGGAAAAAATACAGAAATTGGCAAAATTGCAAAAATTTTAAACACTCAAATAAAAGAAAAAACACCGCTTGAAAAGAATATTGACAAGATAGGAAAATTTTTAACCATTGGCATTTTGGCAATTGTTGCAATCGTGTTTGTTGTTCAAATTTTGTTCAATAAAAACATATCTGTTTTGGATGCCCTGCTCACAGCCGTTGCGCTCGCTGTTGCTGCGATCCCTGAAAGTCTACCAGCTGTTATAACAATAATTATGGCACTTGGAGTTCAAAAACTCGCAAGAAAAAATGCGGTCGTAAAAAAGTTAAGCGCAGTTGAAACCCTTGGTTGCTGCAATGTTATATGTTCTGACAAAACTGGAACTCTCACACAAAACAAAATGAATGTTTCAAAAATTTTCTTTAATGGAAATTTTTACGATTCAAAAACAGCAATTGAAACTCTTGAACCATTGATTGTAACCGCTTCGCTTTGCAACAACGCAAAGATTGATAACTCTGGCAAGATAACCGCCGACGCAACAGAAACTGCAATTGTTAAATTTTTAACATCAAAAAATATTGATATCGAAAAACAGAAAGCAAATCATCAACGTCTTGCAGAAAGTGAATTTGATTCTTCAAAAAAACTTATGACTGTTATTTGTAACTCAAACAACATGACCACATTGTATCAAAAAGGCGCTATTGACTATCTTCTTGAAAATTGTTCATCGGCCTTGATTGACGGTGAAACAACACATATTACCGAAAAAGTTAAACATAAAATTCTTGAAGCAAATGAAAGGGTTTGCAGCGAAGGTTCAAGAGTTATTGCCTTTGCCTTCAAAAACAATCCAACTTCACTTGCAGACACAGGTTTAACATTCTGTGGATTTATGGGGATCATTGACCCACCAAGACCAGAAGTTAAAAATGCAATAAAAACCTGCAAAAAAGCTGGATTAAAAACCATAATGATTACTGGCGACCACCCAGCAACCGCATTTTCGATAGCAAAACAACTTGGAATTGCAAAATCAAAAGACGAAGTTTTAACAGGCGATAAACTCGACAAAATTTCAAAAAAAGATTTAAGAAAAGTAATCATGAACTACTCTGTTTTTGCGAGAGTCACACCAGAGCATAAGCTAAAAATCGTCGACACCTTAAAATCAATAAACAAAGTTGTTGCCATGACCGGCGACGGAGTTAACGACGCACCAAGCATAAAGTGTGCAAACATTGGCGTGTGCATGGGAATCACTGGAACTGATGTAACAAAAGAAGTTTCAGATATTATTGTTTCCGACGACAACTTCACAAGTATTGTTCTTGCAATAAAAGAAGGCAGAACAATTTACAAAAACATTGAAAAAACCATTCTGTTTTTGATTTCAACAAACCTTGTTGAAGTGCTTGGAATTTTTGTAACATCACTGGTTATGCCGGGTGCAATATTTCTTCTTCCTGCACAAATTTTGTTTATAAATCTTGTAACAGACTCTCTGCCAGCCTTTGCTCTTGGAATTGAACCTGACGAAAAAAACATCATGAACCACCCACCACGTGATCCGCACAAATCACTGCTTTCAGGCAAAATTGGAACAAGTATAATCTATCAAGGATTCATTCAATCACTTATTGTTTTGGTTATGTTTGTGTTTTCAAGAAAATATTATGGCGAAGCAATTGCCAGCACAATGGTGTTTTTAACTATCTGCTTGATGCAAATCATTCATGCAATAAACTGCAAAACCGAACGAAGTCTTTTCAAAGTAAATATCTTTAATAACAAATTTTTCAACTTCAGTTTTCTTTTGCTTTTGGGACTCATTTTGGGAGTTTACTTTATTCCATTTACAGCAAAACTTTTTGGACTAGTTTCGCTCGACATAAAACAATGGCTGATTATTTCAGTCATCAGCATTTCAATAATCCCACTTGTTGAAATTGGAAAATTTTTCATAAATAAAAGTCAGGGGTAACCCTGACTTTTTATATTATATTGTTAATCAAAATTCCGTTTTGATTTTTTCCGTCGACATTTTTTATAAACTTAAACTCGCCAATTGCGTCGATGCCCTTAAGAGCAATTTCACCGATAGAGTTTGTGAATTTTTCATAATTCATTTCATCTTCTTCTGGAAAGATAAAACCAATCAAGAGGTTAATCAAAAGTTCACTTTGTTTTGCAGTTCTGCCATTGATTGCAATTGTGCTTTGAGTGATACGTTCATTTTCAGTTTTTGTTAAATCAGGTTTATTATTTTCTAAAAAAAGCACTTGCTCTGCTGGAATAAACTTAATATTCA
>CAKVMF010000047.1 GCA_934771675.1 uncultured Clostridia bacterium | reverse complement strand
AAACAGGGCAGTTGATGTGGTGTTCGTTGATATAATCTTGCATTTCTTCGTTTGTCATTGCGTCAACATCAACAGTTCCCTTTGAAAATGCTTCAATCAAATTGTCAGCTCTTGTTCTGGTTTTGCAAGTTTTGCAATCCATTTTTGGGTCGGTGAATGAGTCAACGTGACCAGATGCTTCCCAAACTCTTGGATTCATCATGATTGCGGCATCAACACCATAACTGTTTTCAGATTCTTGAACAAATCTTTTCCACCATGCACGTTTGATATTGTTTTTAAGCTCAACACCAACTGGACCGTAATCCCAAGTGTTTGCAAGTCCGTCATAAATATCTGAACCGGGGTAAACAATACCTGTTTGTTTGCAATGTGATACGAGTTTGTCCATTGTTAAATTTTCCATTTTATTCTCCTAAAAATATATTTTGTTTTAAGCAAAAACAAAAAGCCTAATCTTTTCGCCGTAACAAAAGAAAATATAAATATTTCAATTGTTAAGGGGCGAGCGATTAGACCCGTGGTTCCACCCTTATTAGTATGAATTCATACTCACTCTTTTTTATTGCTCCAAAGTGCCTTCATTTTGCGTCCATTACCTTCATCACACCATACGAAGTTCTCTTTTAATGACCTTCAAAACTACTATTCTTTTTCATCGCAATTTACTCCACTAGTATACTAACTTTGAAATTGAATGTCAAGTATATAAAAAATCTAAATAAAATTCTATGGTAAAACAAAGTGGGGCAAAATGGGTTTATTGGCGAAGCAAAATAAGACTATGAAAAAGGGTATTATGTTTCGCATAATACCCATAATTTCAGCATTTACAGCTATTCAATATCAAAATTTATTAGAGATGCAATCATTCGTGCCATCTCTTCAGGGGATTCTTCAGCACCGCCTTTTAACCAATCAAACATGGTGACACTGATTGCACCAAAATAAAACATTGGAATATACTTCATCGTTTTGTTCATGTAGTCAATTGGAATTTCATTTTTCAAAATCATCATTGTTCGAACAAGTAATTGCTTGGTAATAGGTGATTTTTCAAGTGAATGAAATATGTTTTGATATTTTTTTGTTTCTTCGAAAAGTTCCTTTGAAATTGCATAAAATGTGATTTTTCCGTGTTGTTTGATATTTTCTTCAACTTTTTTTATTATTTCACCTAGTCCTTGGAGTGTTAAGTCTTCCTTTGATTTAAAATTTCTATAAAAAGACATTCGTGACACGCCGGCTTTTTCAGTGATTTCACTAACTGTTATTTCATCAAATGATTTTGTTTCGAGAAGTTTTTTAAATGATTTGAAAATATAATCTCTTGTTAAGTTTTCTTTTGTTTCCATTTTTGTTACTCCTTGATTCTAGCATACTTTATATTTTTTATTTTGCCAAATGTTTTTTAATGGTTTACACAAAAATTTTTAATAAATATAAATTCCTTTATTTTTTGAGATTATCAAGTGTTACACTTGACTTTGTTTATATCAAATTTTGGATAATATAACAAATATTTTTCGAGGACTGTAATTTGCTTTTGAAAAACTCAATTTTTGTTTATTATATTATCATATAAAGTTTTAGGAGAATGGTATGCTTGAACTTAAAAATATAAAAAAATACTACAAAATGGGTGATACAATCGTCAAAGCACTTGATGGAATCAATCTTGTGATTGAAGATGGTGAATTTGTTTCAATCATTGGGCCTAGCGGTTCTGGAAAGTCCACAATGATGAATATTGTTGGCTGTTTAGACATTGCAACTGAAGGTGAATACTTTGTTGATGGAAAAGAAATTTCGAAGTATTCTGAAAACCAACTTGCCTTTTTGAGGAACAAAACAATGGGTTTTATATTTCAAGGGTTTAATTTGATTTCTGGATTTAGCGCATACGAAAATGTTGAATTGCCATTAATTTATCAGGGAGTTGCAAAGGCAGAACGAAAAAAAAGAGTTCTTGAAGCCCTTGAAATGGTTGGTATGAAAGACCGAATGAAGCATAAACCTAGCGAACTTTCAGGTGGTCAACAACAGAGAGTTGCAATTGCAAGGGCATTGGCAACGCATCCGCAATGTATTTTGGCGGATGAACCAACAGGAAACCTTGACTCTGTTACCGGTGACGAAATAATGGAAATTTTAAGCGAATTAAACAAAAATGGAACAACCATTGTTATCATTACTCACAATGATGAAATCGCCGCAAAATCACGAAGAATTGTGCGTATTCATGACGGAAAAATTGAGAGCGACACCATAAATGAAAATATTGTGGGCTATGGAGAAAAAGTTGAAAATCCAGTTGTTTTAAAGCAAGATGCAATTGCTGTTTCTGCTGAAAACTCAACAAAGGAGGGTGTGTAAATGCATATTTATCAAGCTTTAAAAATGGCGTGCAAGTCACTTTGGACAAACAAACTTAGAAGTTTTTTGACGATGCTTGGAATTATTATTGGTGTTTTGACGGTTTCACTTTTAACAACGGTTGCTCAAGGCGTGTCAAATGCGGTAATTTCGTCAATCAGGTCACAAAGCACGCTTTCTATTTTTATGAATATGAGCCCTGAAATCACTTATGGAAAGGCAAATGGATTGATTGGTTCAGTGCAAAGTGAATATGATGAGAATGACGAAAGTTACTTTAAGTATTCACTAATTATGTCATCGTCATCAATTGTTGGACTTGATGATATTACAGACCTTTCTTCTGGGGCGGTTGATGAAAGCAATTTTGCTTTTGACCAAGCCTATGTTATTGACGATGAAAGTTATAACAATCTGTCAAATGATCAAAAATCAATTGCGGATGTGCTCAAAACAATCAAAGCCAGAAGTTCAGCAATGAAAACAACAATCTATGCTGTTGATAAGAATTTTGATGAAGTTTATGATTTTAAAATTAAGGGAAATTTCCCAAAAGACAAATACCAAATTTTGGTAGATGAAAACTTTGTAAAATCTTATTTTGGTAATATTGAGCTTGAAAACGCAGTTGACAGATATGTTACGTTTGGAATTTCTGCAAACACTGAAATAAATCTTACTTTTGCAGATACTCAAGACTCGTCAATACTTTCAGTTTTGGAAATGATTGCCAGCAACAAACTAACAAAAGTTAAAGATTCAACACTTTCAAGAGATGGAAAGACTGTTACGCTTTACGTGAAGTATTTTAGGGTGTTCAATGAAGAGTCTATAAAAAATTATTTCAATGCTGGATTAACATCTGCAAGCGTTTCATCACAAATTGAAAATGTTTCGTTTAACAACACTTATGATATGACAAATGCAAAAGCTTTTTTGATTTCAGGAGTGCTTTCAAACAAGGATAACAATTCATTATTTTCAAGTGGAAGTTCATCAATGGAAGGAAGTGATGAACTCAATGCAATGACTTTGGCATTTGCCGGTAGCTCAGATGTTAAAGGAACATGTTATATGCTTATTGATGAAGAGACAAAGGTCATTGCAGGTGTTCCAAGTGGCTCAAACTTAAATGACCAAATGATTAGATACGCATACTTAAGATTCAAAACCGAAAATGTTATGGATTCCGTTAACAACAAAATAACACTTGCATTTATTGGTGGGAACTTTCAAATAATGAAGGATTTTATAATTATCTCAATGAGTAGTGTTGCAAAAATCATTTCAAATGTTATGAATATTATGACGACTATGCTTGCGGTTATTTCAGCAATTTCACTTGTTGTTGGAGGAATCGGTATCATGAATATTATGCTTGTTGCGGTGACGGAGAGAACTAGAGAAATTGGTATAAGAAAGGCAATTGGTGCAAAAAGGTCGTCAATTCTTGTTCAATTTTTGGTTGAAGCACTTATGTTATCACTTTTTGGCGGTGCACTTGGACTTGGGCTTTCAGCTATTGGAGTTGTGATAATAAGCCATGTTATGGGCATAACCATGGCGATGCCGCTTTGGGTTGTTTTGATGAGTGTTGGGTTCTGCACAGCAATTGGTCTTATCTTTGGAATGTATCCAGCAATCAAGGCTAGTTACATGCAGCCAATTGATGCACTTCGAAGGGAATAAAATTTTAGCACGGCAGCAATGCTGTGCTTTTATTTTGCGGGAGTTATTTAGTATAAATAAAAGTTTGCATTTAAGGTGATTTTGTATTAAAATTAACGTGATAGTTGGGGGGTGCATATGAAAAAGAAAGAGTTTGTGAAATGGTTCAGCATAATTTTTCCATTTGTTTTTATAGGCATAGTGGTTTTTCTATACTTTTTGAATGAAACTGGAAAATATGACGAAAGCCAACTCACTCTTATTATGGCAGTTGATGTCTTGATTGGATGTGTGATTGAAATTGGTATGCTTATGTGGCTTGGAAAATTGTCTGGGACTGTTGCTCCTGAAGATTATGACAAGTCTTTGGTTAAAGAAAATATGGTTGTTGATGAATACTCAAAAAAACTCAACAAAGATAATCCTGACGGCATTGATGTTAAACTTTTAGATGATGGTTATTTTATTTTTGTTGGAAAGTTTAATCTTGGTGATTTGGGATGGTGTCAAGGTGATAAAATTAGAATTTATTTTGATGGTGAAGATATTGAACGTTTAGATCTATCTAATGAGCAAGCAATAGAAAAAGTTAAGAAATTTATCTACAACATGAAATCAAAAATTGATAGTAACAAAGCTTATTTAAAAAATTACTTTTTGACAATGGCTATTGAAACTTACATGGAAAGCGAAAACCCTTTCTGGGAAGATTATATGCGTAAAGGGTTTAAGACTAAAGATTATGAAGAAATCGGTATGGATGAAATTTTGACAGAAAAAGACCAAGAAAAAATTGAAAAGGCACTTGAAAAGTTTGATGAGTTTGGAATTACAAAAAAGATTTCATTTGATGCTGAAAATTTTATTAGAGATAAGTTCAAGTGGTTTGATATTGATGCGTTTTTAAAGTCTATAAAGATTGAAAGTATTTCGTTTAATATGATTAACAGTGAAACAATGACAGTTCAAATTAGTGATGAGCACAGCACGGTGTTTTGTGGGGCTTATGATGAATTTGACGAAAATATGACGCCTAATGATTGGCATAACTTTTAATTTTGACAAAATTGGGAGGGCTTATGAATACTATTGGTGATAAAGAAGCAGATAAAAAATCTAAAACTCTTGGCAATGTGATGATCGGTGGCGTTGTTGCGGCATTAATTGGTTTGCTTGTTTTTAGTGTTAATGAGATTGTTGCATATGTTATTTTTGCAATAGCAGGGGGATTCATTATAGTTCCTGGGGTTATGCTTGATTTGATTAGAAGAAAACAAGAAAAGCTTGACCTTGCCGCAGATATGAAGGTTCGTTACAACGAAAGATTTGCTGAAAAAGCAGAGCTAAAAAAATATGATGTTAAGCGTTATCCAATTAAATTTGACGACAAAGAAGCTAAAAAAGAGCTTGAAGTTTTTACAAAAAACTTTTTAGATAAGGTTGTTTTTCCTGAAGGTTTTGAAAAATTCCTTGGTGAATATTCTAAAGAAGTTATGGAAAAGCGTTTTATTCTTGATCCGTTTTTGCCATCAACAATGTATGGAACAAATTACTATGAAGTGTTTACAGTTGTTGCCCCTGAAGAAATCAAAGATTACAACCTTGAATTTATAACCAAACGTGATGATTATCACACAATGTTTAGAAATGTTGTGTTTTTTGCTGACGACGAGTCTGGACATTGTCATTTCTTTTTGGATTATTCAAAATCACAAAAAGAACCAATGGTTAAATATTTGGATGATGAGTCAGATCAAGTTAGTTTGGTTGCATCTAACTTTGGTGCGTTTTCAAGCAAACTTGTTGATGAACAATATGTTGAAGTTTATGGAAGTATTGAAGATAATTCAATTGCATTTATGAATTGGTTTACTTTGGGATTGAAAAAACTTAAGCCTGCAAAAAATTATATTGTTAATATTTATGAAGACTCTGATAAATACACATGTGATTTGATTTCCACAGGCAGCAGAGATTTTGAAGATGATATTGAAGAATTTGATGTTTATTCTCGTGAAAATCCTTATATAATCACAAACAGAAAAGACTTTTTTGAGTTTGAAGATGTTTTAAAACATTTTAAAAACCTTTTAAAGTTCGCTTTTGTTTATAGTGATTATTTTTCAAAACTTTTGAAAGAACATAACATTTTGTATGGTTTTGTCGATGGAGATTTGATTGCATTTAACAAATATAAAGCGATAAAAGTTATAAACGAATGCCAAATTTATGAGTTTGAAACTGATAACACTAAGTATGTTAATATTACAATGGATGAATTGGTTGCTTACTTTAAACAAGGTTTTAAAAAAGAAGGTTTCGTTGATGACGGAAACAGGTGGATTAAGCAGGTAAGCGGAAAAGTCCTTGTTTTTGAAATACAAAAGTCCGCTTTCAACAAAGATTATTCTTATTTCAACATTGGTTACGCTTCATCAATTGCACAGGCAAAGTGCGAACATAAAAAATGGGATTCATCTCAAAGATGGCTATATGACGGCAGTGCAGAAAGCACTTTTGAGTCAATCATGAAGTGGTTTAATGATAACAGCAAATAAATTGTTGTTTTTGATTGGTTTTGGGTTATAATAAGATTATGAGTGATATGCAGGATAAAAAGTTTGAATTGGTGTCAAAATTTAAGCCGACAGGCGACCAACCACAAGCGATTGAAAGTTTGGTAGATGGCTTAAATGACGGACTTAGAACACAGGTTTTGCTGGGTGTAACAGGCTCTGGCAAAACTTTTACAATGGCAAATATTATTGAAAAGGTTCAACGTCCAACACTTGTTATTGCTCACAACAAAACGTTGGCGGCACAACTTTGCAATGAGTTTAGGGAGTTTTTCCCAAACAACTCGGTAAATTACTTCGTTTCTTACTATGATTATTATCAGCCGGAAGCATATATTCCGAAAACCGACACCTACATTGAAAAAGACTCCGCGATTAATGAACAAATTGACCGTATGCGACACGGCGCAACCCGCAATGTTTTGGAAGACCGCGATGTAATTATCGTTGCCTCGGTTTCATGCATTTACGGTTTGGGAAGCATGGAATCATACTCTTCAATGGCATTCGGCTTAAAAGTCGGCGATGTGCTTGACCCGCAGGATATTTACCGCAATTTGGCGGAACTGCAATATGAACGCAATCAAATAAACTTTGTGCGCAGCACCTTCCGCGTAAACGGCGATACCTTAGATATTTTTCCGGCACACTATGAAGACCGCGCGTGGCGAATTTCAT
>CAKVMF010000046.1 GCA_934771675.1 uncultured Clostridia bacterium | reverse complement strand
TTATCTGATTTCATTTTTTTGTGGTTCAGATTCTTTAACACTGTCATCTTCAAAATAATCTTTTGTTGCATCATAATTTTTTGGCTTAACAAGATTGTTTTTGAGTTTAACAATAACATATCTGTTTGGTTCGTTGCCGTAGCTTTCAGTGATAACTTTGTCACTGTTTGCAAGAGCTGAATGGATGATTCTTCTTTCATAAGAATTCATTGCTTCAAACTTGAAGTCTTTTTGTTCACGAACAACTTTTCCAGCTGTTCTTTTTGCAAGGTTTGTTAGCACTTCTTGACGTTTAACAATGTAGTTGTTGCTGTCAACAGTGATACGTTTTGATTCGTCACGTGCTTTATCTTTATTGTAGATTGAATTTACAACGGTTTGGAATTCTTCAATTGAATCACCATGTTTTCCAATAAAGAGTGCTGCGTCGTTTCCGGTTACGTTAACCAAAAAGTCTGTTTCACGTTCTTCAACATAAACTTCAAGGTCAAGACCCATAAGTTCAATAATTTTTTGAACGAGGTCTTTAACAACGGCTTCTTCTGGGGAAGTGGTGTTTAATGAAAGTCTAACTTTTGCTTTGTTGAAAAGTCCGGCTTGTTCCAAAATATCAATTTTAACATCATCTCTTGTGCAACCAAGCTTGTAAAGTCCAATTTCAATTGCTTGGTCAACTGTTTTTCCTTGTGTTTCAATACTCTTCATAAGTTTACTCCTGTAATTTACCTTTTTTAATCAAACGATTGGCTTCTTTTTCAAGTTCTTCTTCAACTTCCAAACGTTTCTTTTTTGTTATTGCGTCAACAATAAGTGTTATGATTTCACCAAACAAAAGTGAAGTTAAGTTGCTCGCCAAGATATACAAACCAAAGGTTGCACTTGATGAGAATACAAACAAAAGCATGATGATTGGCATAACAAATTTCATGATCTTCATTGACATTCCAGCACCGGCATCTGCGGTTTTTGTGCTGTCGGTCAAAAGACGTGCTTTTTTGCTTTTTAGTTTGTTGTGAAGTTCGCTTACCCATTGTGATAAGAATGTTAAAAGTGCTGCCAAGATTGCGAGTATATAATAACCGTTTTTGCGGTTTGTTGAAGCATTGATTTCATTTGCAATTGCATTGTAGCTAGCTTCTTTTATGTTTGCATTAACATACTCACCGTAACCACCAGAGTTTGCGGAACTTTGAAGTTCATTGTAGTAAGGGAATGGGGAAATTGGTGCATCTGCTCTCCAGATGTTTTCAACCCAAAGCCATGAAGATTTTATTTCATTGTATTTTGCAACAGCAGCTGTGTTTCCAGCATCGGTTGCTTGTTTTGCAATTGCGTATTTTTGGTTAACAATTGCGAGTTTGTCGTTGTAGTCAGCGGCCTGCTTGTTTTCTTCGTTATCGGTGTATTCCTTTGCTTCTTGGAAGTCTACCCACCAAACATTTGCGGAATCTTTGTCTGTTATGCTGATGTCACCAGAAGAAATCAAGCTGTTATAGAAAGCGTCAGTGTATGATGCTTCAATTTGCTCGTATTCATTGATTGCTTGATAAGCTGAAACTTTTCGAAGTGATGAATAGAATGTGAAGAAAACCACCATTGTCAAAACAAGGTTGACAATCATAATCAAGCATCCAGCTCCAACGTTCAATCCTTCACGTTTGTAAAGGGCTTGTTGTTGAACTTTTAATGCCTGTTGGTCGCTGCCATATTTTTTTTGTAGTTTTGAAATTTGTGGCTTAAGTTTTTGCTGAACAAGCATTTGTTTTTTTGTGCTAAGTTTGACCAAGAAGTCGAGCGGCGTCATAATCAACTTAACAATGATTGTTGCAAGCAAGATTGCCCAACCGAAATTCATGACTGAACCATTGACCCAATTGATCATGATTGTCCACAAATCACGTGGTGCTTCTGCTGCAAGGAAAGTAAACATTCCCATAAAAACTCCTTACATAAAATTTTTATATCGTTTTTTGATATTGATTGGCGCAGGATCTGTTCCGCCCTTTGAAAAAGAATTGCAACGAAAAATTCGCTTTATTGTTAAATGCAGTCCAATAAAAAATCCCCATTCAGCAAAACAGTCACTTGCATAAATTGAGCAAGTTGGTGCAAATTTGCATGCGTGGGGAATAAATGGTGAGATGCAAAATTTGAATATTGCAACAAAAAACATTGCAATGTATTTTGGAATACTAATAAAAAATTTTAAAATCTTTTTCATTGAAACATCTGTGCCTTTTTAAGCAAAGCCACAACATCATTTGAAAGGTCATCGAACCTTGCGGCGGTTATGCCGTCTTTTGCAACAACAATGAGGTTGTAGTTTTGTTTTAATTGTGGAATTTGAGTGTAAACAATCTCGCGGAGTCTACGTCTAACAAGATTTCGAACATGAGCCTTTCCAATTTTTTTTGTTACGGCAAAACCCACTTTGATGTCTTTTGTTTTTGACGAAGCGGTGTAGATTGTTACAAACTTTCCGCTAAAGTGTGCGCCTGCTCTGTAAACGTAATTATATTGGTATCTTTTTTTCAGTCGATTTTCTTTTTTAAGCATAGTCCCTCGATTTGGTCAAACTTATTTTCTGATAAGTTGTTTGCGACCTTTGTTTCTTCTTCTAGCCAAAACTCTTCTTCCGCCCTTGGTTTGCATTTTTCTTCTGAAACCATGAACTTTGTTTTTATGATTTTTCTTTGGTTGATAAGTTCTTTTTGTCATAATATCTGCTCCTAATTTGATTTATACCACTATTTGATAGTTACCGCTTCATTATAACCAACTTGGGATGCATTTGTCAAGAATAAACACAAATTTTGATGCTATAAAAAAACTTGGGCAAATTCCCAAGTTTAAACGGTGTATTTGTTTTTTGACTTGACCGATTTTTTAACTTCAGTTGGTGAGTCATAACGAACAAGACAAGCATTGATAAATTTTTTGCCTTTTCGAAGTGACAACCAAAACAACAGGGTCACAACAATTGTTACGCCAATCATTGTTGCGGATTCAATAACAAACATTTTGAGTGTATTGAATGGGCTTGTGCGGAATGCAATAATCTTTATTGTTTGAACCAAAAACATCAAAACGAGTTGAAAGCCAAGAGAGTAGAGCGCTGTGCTTGTTATGATGAATCTTCTTGTGGCTTTAAGGCGGTTGCCTTCATCTTTTTGTGCGTTATAGAAAATTGAAAGGCTGGCAACCATTATTATAAATGACAAATATGCAAACATGATTATAACAGCAACAAGGTTTTCAAACAAACCTGAAAAGTAATACACGTTTGTAAAAACAAAAAATGCGATATAAAACATAATTTGAAGCCAAGTTGGAAACTCAAAATTGCATCTTGAAGTGTAGAAAAAACTGAAGATATAAAATAGCAAAGATATTCCAATAAGCACATATGCAAAGATGTAATTGAAATAGTCAGGAATGGCAATTGTTATAACACCAAACAAATTAAATGAAAGCAGAATCATGTAAGCAAAGGTGAGAACCAAAACTGAAATGAGTGTTATGTTGCAGGCCAATTCTTTTTTTAAAGTTTTCATAATAAGTCCTTTTTAAATTATTCAACAATACGAACAGGCAAAATCAAGTAGAGATATTTGTCGTTTTCAGCAGAGCAGATTGTGCAAGGTGCAATTTGTGATGAAAAGTTCATTTTGATAAATTCATCTGAAATTGTGTGCATGCAGTCGCTCAAATATCTTGCGTTGAAAGCGATTGTTAAATCTTTTCCTTCAAGTGAAATTGTGATATTTTCGGTTACGTTACCAATGTTTGAAGCAGAAGTTAAGGTCAAAACCTTGTCACGAATATCAAATTTAACAAGATTGTTTTTGTCCATACGTGCAAGAAGGCTTGCTCTTTCAAGACCGTCTTCAAGTTGAGCTTTTCCAACAATGATTGATGTGGTTGTTGTTTGTGGAATAACTTGGCGGTAGTTGATAAATTCGCCGTCGATTGTTCTTGTCATGATTTTTGTTTCGTTGTCGCTCAAAAATACATGTTTTTGTCCAATCAAAAGTGAAACTTCGTCTTCACTTGCTTCAATAAGTTTTGAGATTTCGCCAAGGCTTCTTGCTGGAATAATGAATGAAATTTTGTTTGATGAGCAGGTTGCAGGCATCTTTACCATAGCCAAACGGTAACCATCAAGAGCAACAGCTGTCAAAACATTGTTTTCCATTTCAAACAAACAGCCTTTAAGAATTGGTCTTGCATCATCAATAGCAACTGAAAATATTGTTTTGTCAATAAGTTCTTTAAGATCTGCTTTTTTGATTGAAAGTGTTTCAGGTGCAGAGATTTCTTTGATGATAGGGAATTCTTCAGCGTTCATACATTGAAGGAAACCTTCACTGTCTGTATATTTGATTTTCAAAGTGTTTTGCTCGGTGAGTGTAAGTTCAATTTGTTCATTTGAGAGCTTTTTAACAAAGTCTGCAAAAAACTTTCCCGGAACAACAACATCTCCTGGGATTTTTACATCAGCAGGGATTGTTTTTTCAATTGAAATTTCAAGGTCGGTTGCTGACAAGGTTAAACTATCTTCCTTTGCTGACAACTTAATTCCTTCCAAAATTGGATTGGTTGTTCTTGTTGCTGTGGCTCTAATAACTTTGAGCACTGCATCGCTTAAATCTAATCCTTCACAAATAAGTTTCATAAAATTCTCCTTTATTTTCCTTCTACCATTTTTCTTATATCATTGATTTGTATTTCTAATTTTTTTGATTTTGCCATGTCATCTTGAACTTTGTTTTTTGCATAGATGACGGTTGAGTGGTCTTTTCCAAAAATGTTTCCAACGGCTTCAAGCGGAATGTTTATCATTTCGGAAATGAGATACATTGCAACTTGTCTTGCTTCGGCAATATTTTTTGTTCTTTTTCTTGCAAGTAACTCTTCTTTTTTAACATTAAAGAACTTGCAAACGGTGTCAATAATTCTTGTTGCGTCAACGCTTTCATCGTCTTGCTTGGTGATGTTTTTGAGTGCTTCACGGGCAGAGTCGATTTTTACCACATCTTCTTTAAGCAAACCCGAATAGAACACAGCTCTTGAAAGAAAACCCTCCATTTCACGAATATTGGTTGTTGCAACATCTGCAATATATTCGAAAACTTCATTTGAAACATTGTATCTTTCAATCTGTGCTTTCTTTTTTAAGATTGCAATTCTTGTTTCAACATCAGGAACGCCAATATCTGCAAGCATGCCCCATTCAAATCTTGAACGGAGTCTTTCTTCAAGTGGTGAGAGTTCCTTTGGTTGTTTATCACTGGTGATAACAATTTGTTTTCCGTTTTGATAAAGTTCATTAAAAAGATTAAAAAATTGTTCTTGAACCTGTGGTTTTTTGATGATTGATTGAATATCGTCAATAATAAGCACATCAGCGTTGCTGTAAACTTCTCTAAATCTTGAAGTTGTGTGATTTTGGAGCGAATTAATAAAGTCGTTTGTGAACTTGTCAGTTGTAACATAAATCACGTTTAGATTTGGCTTGTGTTCGCTTAAGTAATTTCCAATTGCGTGGAGCAGGTGAGTTTTTCCAAGTCCTGACCCGCCATAGATAAATAGTGGATTAATTTTTGTGCTTGGTTCTTCGGCAACGGCTTTTGCTGCGGCACATGCAAACTGGTTGCTTCCACCAACAATAAATGAATCAAAAGTGTATTTTGGATTGAAGTGGAAACATTCGGTTACATCATCATATTCATTTGTTTTTCCACTTTCATCAACATAAACTCTCTTTTTTGGTGTTGTTGATTTTTCGTTTTTTTCTTCCTTGACTTCTTCATCGTCAGCACATTCGTCTTTGATAACAATTTCAAGCTTGTTTATTGGGCTATAAACCTTGTTGCAAGCGGCAATAATAACATTTTTGTATTGTTTCATAAGTAAATCTCTAGCAATCTTTGTTCCGGTGGCAAGAACAATTGTGTTTTCCTTAATGTCCACAATTTCAAGACTCTTCATCCAAACGTCAAAGGTGAGTGCGGAAGTGTTCTTTGCAATTTCATCAATAATATTTTGCCAAATGTAATCAATATCAATATTTGCGGTTGAAATAAATTCGTTGTTTTCCAAGAAACCCCTCCACTATCATTAATCATTTTCAATTATATGAATTTTCTAAACAAAAATCAAGAAGTTTTGTCATTCTTTATTATTTTTAGAAACAATATATATTAATTAATTTTTTGGATGTTTGTTTTTGTTAGACAAAAGTTTTGGGAAATATTATAATATTTTTGGAGAGATTATGAGAGTTTTGTCGTGCAAATTAACAAATTTTCGTAACTACGACCATGCGGACGTGGAGTTTTTTTCTGGCGAAAATTTAATCTCTGGCGGAAATGGTCAGGGCAAAACAAATCTTGTTGAAGCGGTTATGCTCTGTGCACTTTCAAAAAGCCCACGAACTTCTCATGATGAAGATTTAAAAAAAGAAGGTTGCTCACATGCCGAAGTTGAACTTTGTGTGGAACGTGATTTTGGAAAACTTTACCTTAAGTGTATTATTGATGACGAGCTTGGAAAAAAGTTTTATTTAAACTCAAACGAACTCAAAAAAGTTAGTGACCTTTTTGGAAATTTGGTTGCTGTTTACTTTTCGCCTAACGACCTAATATTGGTTAGCGGTTCGCCAGCTGAAAGACGTGACTTTATTGATACCGATATTTCACAATTAAGTGGTTCATATTACAATCTTACTCAAAGATATGCAAAGGTTCTTTTTCAGCGTAACAAACTTTTAAAAACCGTGCATGACCGTTCGCTCATTGCCGACCAGATTGATATTTGGGACGAACAGCTTGCAAGCCTTTCAGGACTGATTATCAAAACCAGAAAGAGTTTTATTGAAAAACTTAAACAGCCAGCAAACGATATTTTAAAATTTATTTCAAAAGACTCCGATTCGCTCAATATTTACTACGACGGTGCAAAAGGTGAGTCTGGTGAAGAAATCAAACAAGATATCTTGAAATCGCTCAAGTTTAACCTTGCAAAAGATATGGAACTGGGTTACACCACCATTGGTCCACACCGTGATGATATTGTTTTTGAACTCAACGGCAAAGACGCAAAAGTTTTTGCTTCCCAAGGTCAAAAGCGTAGCATTGTTCTAGCTCTAAAAATTGCCGAACTTGTCGTTTTTGAAAAAGAACTCGGTGAAAAACCTGTTCTTGTTCTTGATGATGTTTTCAGTGAACTTGATTCCACTCGTCAAAAAAAGCTTTATTCTTGGCTTTCCGGTTATCAAGTTCTCATGACCGGCACAACTTTCAAATTTAAGCCTACTGAAGAAGAAGGGTATAAGCAGTTTGTTATCAAGTCCGCCACCATCAAGTCAAAGGGCAAAAATTAAGCGTGATACTTCAAAACTTCAAAGAAAACCACGTCGTCATTTAC
>CAKVMF010000045.1 GCA_934771675.1 uncultured Clostridia bacterium | reverse complement strand
TAATGCAGAAGGCTACATTGTTTACCGCAAAAAAAGCGGTTCGGAAAATTGGAAAAAGCTTAATGAAGT
The DNA here is from genome assembly GCA_934771675.1 of uncultured Clostridia bacterium. Taxonomy (GTDB): domain Bacteria; phylum Bacillota; class Clostridia; order Christensenellales; family UBA1242; genus RGIG1681. Next base: position 7,371 of record CAKVMF010000045.1, on the reverse strand, counting down.
TAAAGGCCGGAAGAACTCATATATCGACAAAACAGTAAAAAACACCGTAAAATATAAGTATGTCGTCAAAGCGTATAACGGTGAACTTAAAAGCTCACAGAGCCCGAATCCGAAGAGTATAACGTATGTTGCCGTTCCGAAAATCAAAGCGGTAAAAAACGTTCAAAACGGAATACACCTTCGTTTTCAAAGAAGCAAAAATCTTTCTTCCGTTTGTGTCTACAGAAGAGTACAAGAAAGCGAAAACTGGAAAAAAATAGCAACGCTTCCGGGAGATTCAAACAGTTATACCGACTCAAGAGTAAAAAGCGGTGAAAAATACAGGTATCAGGTGCGCAGGGTAGTCGGAAGGGCAATGTCTGCAAAAAACGCAAATATTGTTACAAATCGCTTTGTTGCCGTGCCGAGGAGACTTGTTGCAAGGGGAAAACTTGATTCTGTTCTTCTTTCGTGGAAGAGTGTTCCCGGTGCAAACGGATACAGGATTTTCAGAAAAACTTATGGCGGTTCGTGGAAACCAAAGAGTGTCAAATCAAAACCCTGAAGATACTTACAATGTTCTTAAAAAATACGGCAACAACTTGACCGAAATGGCAAAGAACAACAAGCTTGACCCTGTTATTGGGAGAGATGACGAAATCAGAAATGTTATAAGAATCTTGTCGAGAAAAACCAAAAACAATCCAGTTTTGATTGGTGAGGCGGGCGTTGGTAAAACCGCCATTGCCGAAGGACTTGCTATTCGTATTTTTAAAGGTGACGTTCCATCATCACTCAAAAACCACGAGATTTTTTCACTTGATATGGGAAGCCTTGTTGCGGGTGCAAAATATCGTGGCGAGTTTGAAGAAAGACTCAAAGCAGTTTTAAATGAAATCAAAAAAAGCGAAGGCAAAATTATTCTATTTATTGATGAGCTGCATTTGATTGTTGGGGCAGGAAAAACCGATGGTGCAATGGATGCTGGAAATATTTTGAAGCCACTTCTTGCACGTGGTGAACTCCATTGCATTGGTGCAACAACTCTTGATGAATACAGAAAATATATTGAAAAAGACCCTGCACTTGAACGTAGATTTCAACCTGTTATGGTCAACGAGCCAACAGTTGAAGACACAATCACAATACTTCGTGGACTCAAGGAAAGATACGAAGTTTATCATGGTGTAAAGATTGCGGATAACGCACTTGTTGCAGCTGCTGTGCTTTCAAATCGTTATATTACTGACAGATTTTTGCCAGACAAGGCCATTGACCTTGTGGATGAAGCTTGCGCTAGCATAAAGACTGAAATTGATTCAATGCCAACTGAAGTTGATGAAATTAATCGTAAGATTATCGGACTTCAAATTGAAGAAGTTTCACTCAAAAAAGAAACCGATGAAATTTCAAAGAGTAGACTTGCAAAAATTCAAAAAGAACTCAGTGATTATCGTGATAAATACAATTCAATGCTTGCAAAATGGAAGAATGAAAAAGACGCTATTGAAAACATAAACAAGCTTAAGGAAAAAGTTGAACAAACCAAAGCCGAGATTGAATATGCGAAGAAAGAATATGACCTTAACCGAGCTGCTGAACTTCAATACAGCACACTTCCAAACCTTCAAAAACAACTTGAAGAGCAAGAAAAAATTTACGAAAAAACAAAGACTAACAATCTTTTGAGAAACAAAGTTACCGAGGAAGAAATTTCAAAAATTGTTTCAAGATGGACTGGAATACCTGTTAGCAAACTCGCTGAAAGTGATAGGGAAAAACTTCTCAAATTGCCAGAGATTTTGCATAAACGTGTTGTTGGGCAAGATGAAGCCGTGCAAAAGGTTTCAGAAGCAATTTTAAGGTCAAGAGCAGGAATTGCTGACCCAAACAGACCTATTGGTTCATTCTTATTTTTAGGTCCAACTGGTGTTGGTAAAACCGAGCTTTCAAAGGCACTTGCTGAAAGTTTGTTTGATGATGAAAAGAACATGGTTCGTATTGATATGAGTGAATGCATGGAAAAGTTTTCAGTTTCAAGACTTATTGGTGCACCTCCTGGATACGTTGGATATGACGAAGGTGGGGAACTTACTGAAGCTGTTCGCAGACACCCATATTCAGTTGTACTTTTTGATGAAATTGAAAAAGCTCATCCTGATGTGTTTAACATCTTGCTCCAAATTTTGGATGATGGACGTATCACAGATTCACAAGGTAGACTTGTTGACTTTAAAAACACAATCATCATCATGACATCAAACCTTGGAGCTAACATCATTTTGGATGGTATTGATGAAAATGGAAAGATTTCAGCTGAAACAACAAATGAAGTTCATGCACTCTTGAAACAGACCTTTAGACCAGAACTTTTGAACCGTATTGACGAAATAATTATGTTCAATCCGCTTTCAAAGAAAGATATCAAGGGCATTGTTGACTTGCTTTTGGAAAATGTTAAAAAACGTCTTGTTGATAAACAAATTACTCTTGAAATTACCGACAGGGCAAAAGACATCATCATTGAACAAGGTTACGATGTAAGTTTTGGTGCAAGACCACTTAAAAGATTTATTCAACACACTGTTGAAACAATGGTTGCAAAAACTCTTATTGCTGACAACATTGCTCCAAACTCAACTCTTGTTGTTGATGAAGATAAAAACAATCCAAATGAACTTGTTGTTCGTTTGAAAAAGTAAAATTAAATTATAATAACACTTGCAATAAAAGTCTGACTTATTTAGTCGACGTATACGCAGGTCTAAGCGAAATAGATTGCCACAGAAATCTCACGATTTCTTCGCAATGACATGCTAAATAAATTGTCCTACTTAAAAATACCAGTGCATGCTAAAAAATATGTTATATTGCGAGCATCATGATATAAAGTAAGGAAATATAAACAGAGCATGTCGCCCTGAGGAGAACCCAAAGGGTTTGACGTGAGGGTCTATTCCTTTTAAAAAAAAGAGATGGAAAAATCCATCTCTTTTTTGTTTATAATTTTTTATGATTTGTTTAGGCTGCAATGAATGCAATTTAGCATTGCAATTGAAGAGCTTCAGGTTCGTCAGCATTAAGCACGCTGCATGTTCCATCAATTGATGAAATAAGTTCTGGACGATGAACTTTAAAAGTGAATACTGCATTCTTATCTTTTGAAGCTTTAACAGGTTTTGAATTCATTTCATACAAAATATCTTCAAATTGACGCTTTGTTGCTGCAAGAAGATTAATAAGTTCGTTGTCGTCGTCAATAACTTCCATAAGTTTGAGTTTGTTTTCAACGCCGGTTTTTTTCTCAATTTCTCTCATTTCTTTGTCAGATTTGTTGTATAGTTCAACAATATATTCGCCAAGGTTTTGTCTGTATTCTTCGATTTCGTTGATAATTTCTTTAAGAGCCAATTCTTTTGCCCCGAGTTTTGCGCTGTGATTTTCAAGATAGTCTTCGCTGCAAATTTTTTCAACTCTAAGACTGCTGTAATCTTTTGTTGCCTCGTCAAGAATTTTTCTATATTCGTCCAATTCATTGAATTTAAATACTTTTATAATATTCATAACGGATTTTGCATGTTCATATGCGCTATTAATCATGTCGCCGAATTGTGCAATATCAATATTAAAAGTTTTTTGTTGTTTCATAACTACTCCTTTTACCTTGAGATATTATAGCTTTATTTTTACAATTTGTCAATACCTAAATGTTATAAAATCATAAAAATAATGCTGAATTTGTTTTGACTTTTTTGTAAAAAATATTATGATAATATTATGAAAAAATTAAAATCAATTTTTAGCTGCTTGGTGATGAGTTTAACCATTTTGTGTGTCATGGTTAGTGGTTTTCATGTTGCAAGTTTTTCAAAAACAAATGCTGCCACGGGTGATTTGAATTGGCTAAATAGTCAAGCGATTGAAGATATTGCTGCCCTTGCTTCTTTTGATTCAAGAGATTATGGAATTGTGACCCCAGTCAAAGACCAAGGCGGAACAAATATTTGTTGGGCATATGCAAGCATAAATGCAAGTGAAACGTCAATTTTGAAAAGTGGAATAGACAAATCATTAACCGAAGATTCGCTCAGTCTTTCGCCTGTTGCGGTGGCGTATAGCAGATTCAAAAGGGAGAGTGACCCACTGGGGAATACTGGTGGAGATTATTCATCTGCGGACTATTTGCAACGAGCAGGAAGTCCACAAATTGCAGCTGCGTTGTTTTCGCAGTGGTGCGGACCGATAAAGAGCAGTCTTGCAAACAATTCAAATGGCTTTTTGAATAGCGAATATCATTTGACTGATGCAATTAATATTTATAGTGACAATCTTTCAAATGATGAGTTTGTTAATGAAATAAAAAAGGCTGTTGCAAAATTTGGCGCGGTAACTTATAGTTACTACAATTGTCGAAATGCTTATTACTACAATCCTAGCAATGAAACCGGTAGCAATGGTATTTCTCATGCTTGCACAATAATTGGATGGGATGATAATATTTCAGCTAATAGTTTTGAACCTAAAAAAGACGGTGTTGGAGCGAGTCAAAATGGCGGATTTTTGATAAAAAATAGTTACAATGATTTACCTTATTTTTATCTATCTTATGACGGTTGCAAAAATTCAAATGTGTATGCATTTACATATTCCACAAAAGGAGAATATCAATATAATTATTTTTATGATAGCGCACTTGATGAGTATGGCTCCATATTTAAAATAAAAGATGCAGGCAATGTTTTTAAAGCAAAAAAAGGTGAGAGTTTAAGTGAATATGTTAAAGCGGTTAATGTTTCGGCAAATGGAACAAACATAACTTGCACCGTTAATATCTACACAAATTTAACAGATAAAACTAACCCAGAAAGCGGAACGCTTGCCTCAACAAAAACAGAATTATTTGATTATGGTGGTTATAGAACTGTAAAACTTGCAAGTCCTGTAAAAATAGAAAATGGAACATACTTTGGTGTAACGGTTAGTATTTCATCTGAAAAAGATTGTTATATTGGACTTGCGCAAGGGTTGGCTATGAGTCCAAAAATGACATACAGAAAAGGTAGTTATGGTTGGTCGGAAATTAATAATAACTACATTGCGAGAATAAAAGCATTCACAACTCTTGGAAATGAGCCAGTAGAACCCGTTGAGCCAGTAGAGCCTGTTGAACCAGTGGAACCCGTTGAACCAGTAGAGCCTGTTGAGCCAGTAGAGCCCATTGAACCAGTGGAACCCATTGTGCCAGTAGAGCCAAGTGAACCAGAAAAACCCGTTGATCCAACAGTTCCAAGCAACCCAGAAAATCCAAGCAACCCAGAAAATCCCGACACTCCAAAAGATGATGGCAAAAATGAGGATATAACAAAGGATGACGGAACGAAGAATGGAAGTGTTTTTGTTGAAAAAAGCGGACAGAATTATCCAGCAAGCTCAAAACTCAACAATGTTATAATTGTGCCAATAGTGTTTGGTGGTTCAGCTGCTGTTTGTGGTGTTTGGTTTGCGTTTAAAAGGAAGCCTTATTAAACAATAGTTTTATTAAAAAATGATAAAGAAAAATTCTAGGTGTTATGCCTAGAATTTTTTATTTATCTTGCTGTGAAAATTTTGCAGGGTGGTGGGTTGTTATGCTTTTTTGTTGATTGTTTTGAAATATGAAATGAGTGTGAAAATTGAAATAATAACCATTGAAGCCATTGCACTTATAATAAAAATAGTTTGGCATATGCTATTGAAATAATAGCCTGTATTTGAGTTTAAAACAAAAATACGAGAGAACAAATTGAAAAGTAGGTGTATGAGTGAAACGAGCATAAGGTTTCTTGTTTTTAAAAATAGTGAAACAAACATTGCTCCAGAAATGAGTGTGGTTGCTGTTAAAACGAGCCCTGATTTCCAATCAAAAATGCAATAGATAAGATGTGAAACCGCATAGGTTGCAATCATCAAAATAATGTAGCAAAAATCAACTTTTCCGTTTTCTTCAAAAAGTTCAGTTCCAACAGCTCTAAAGTAAATTTCTTCAGCGGCTGCAGTTGTGATAGCTCCAAACAAAAGGTTTAAGTTTGCACCGGTTCCGCCAAAGTGGTTTGGAATGCAAAAACAAGCAAAAGTTACAAGCAAAACAGGAATAAGTCCAAATCCAAGGAAAGTAACTGAATTTTCTTTAATTTTTATTGAACTGAAAAATCCTTGCCTTTTTTGAAACAAGAATATAAACAGGCAAACAAACATAATAAATTCAATCAAGTTTTCAATATATGTTTGATTTTCTCCAAGTTCAAGCAGAGATTCCAAAAATGCAGCGGCAAGAATGAGTCCGCTAAAAATAATCATGCCTATTTCAAAAATAACTATACGTTTTGTTTTTGACATTGGTTTTCTCCTTGGCACATATTTGTGATTATATTATATAAATTTTTAAAAAAAATTGCAAGTTTGTGAAACAAAAGTATTTTTTTGCCAAAAATTAACGTAAATGCGAGCAATTTTTGTGACTATGGTGGAGAAAATGATTGATAAAAATAAAAAAATTTTGAAAAAATGCCAGATTTTTCATAAATTTCAAAAAAAATTATGGCTTTTGGTATACATAATATTTATAACACATCCTTTTACTATACAAAATTTTTTAAATATCGTTGACAGTATAGAATAGTTATGGTATTATTACATGGTCTACTGTATCTATTATTGAGAGTCCGTGTCTTTTTTTGGTTTTAGTTGCAGTGCTTTTTATCAAAATTTCAGATATCTTTGCGGAGTTTTGTTTTTTTCCCTGCAAAAATATGGAATCGACTGGTTTTGAGTGCTTGTTTTTTTTGCGTGAACAAAAAAATGAACAACAAAATTTCCATTGGAGGACTACATGACTAAAAGCAGCCTTAACATCAAAAAGGTTAAGTACGGCACAACTGAAAGGTATAAGTTTGGTAAAATCAATGAAGTTATGGATATTCCATACCTTGTTGAAGTTCAAAAAGATAGTTACCAAAACTTTATCACGAAAGGAATTAGAGATGTTCTTCGTGATTTTTCACCAATCACTGATACCGACAACTTAAACCGTTCAGATGCAAGAGAAGACAACACAGATGCACGTGTTGAACTTTATTTCCTCGACCACAAACTCGACGGAAAGCCTAAATACACCGAGGCAGAATGTAAATCAAGAGATGCAACCTATGCTATGCCACTTAAAGTAAAGGTTCGTATGGTTTACAAAGAAACCGGTGAAGTCGTTGATCAAGAAGTTTATATGGGTGATATCCCTGTTATGACTGACAACGGATCATTTATTATCAATGGTGCAGAGCGTGCCATTGTTAGCCAACTTGTAAAAAGCCCTAGCGTTTACTGCTCGCAAGGCGTTAACAAGGCAGGCAACTTCGT
>CAKVMF010000044.1 GCA_934771675.1 uncultured Clostridia bacterium | reverse complement strand
TTGGAATTTAAGATTCCATCACGTGGACTTTTTGGTTATAAATCACAATTCTTGACCGAAACCAATGGTGAAGATATTATGAGCTCAACATTCTGCGATTATGAACCATACAAGGGTCAAATCAACACAAGAAACTATGGTGCACTTGTTGCTTATGAAAGCGGCGAATCTATTGTTTATGGTCTTTTCAACACTCAAGAACGTGGCAGACTTTTGATTGGACCTGGTGTTAAGGTCTATGGCGGTATGGTTGTTGGTGTCAACCCAAAATGTGAAGACATTGTTGTTAACGTTTGCAAAAAGAAACAACTTTCAAACATTCGTTCTTCTGCTTCAGATGAAGCTCTCCGCCTTACCCCAATCAAACCACTCACTCTTGAAGAAAGCCTTGAATTTTTGGGCGATGACGAGCTTTTGGAAGTTACACCTGAAAGTTTGAGAATCAGAAAAAAGATTCTTGACCACACAGTTCGTGGCCGTGAAACCTTTAGAAAAAAACAAGAACTCTTGAACAAATAACCCCATAAAACAATTTGGAGAAACTCATGGAATTTGCATTTGACATTCAAAAATATAAATCACTTCAAAAAGAAGCTATTTTAAACCGAATTTCACACTTTGGAAAACTCTATATGGAAGTCGGCGGAAAACTCTTTGATGACAACCACGCAAGCAGAGTTTTGCCTGGTTTTGAGCCAAATGTTAAAATGCAAATTTTCAAAGAACTCTCTGACACTCTTGAAGTTTTGTTTTGCGTTAACACAAACGACATCATTTCAAAAAAAACACGTGCTGACAACAATCTAACCTACGCCGACGAAACAATCAGACTTGTTGACATGATGCATCAAAACAATATTTCAGTGCTTGGAATTGTTATCACATTTTATAAAGAAGATGAACTTGTTTTTGAATTTGAAGAAAAATGCCAAAAACTTGGAATAAAAACTTATAAATCATATTTTATTGAAAACTATCCAAACGATCTTAACTTGATTTTGAGTAAAGATGGTTTTGGAAAAAATGATTATATTGAAACAACAAAAAATCTAATTTTGATTTCTGCTCCGGGTGCTTGCAGTGGAAAAATGGAAACTTGCCTAAGCCAGCTTTATAATGATAAAGTTAGGGGCATCAATTCAGGCTATGCGAAATATGAAACCTTCCCTGTTTGGAACTTGCCACTCGACCATTTGTCCAACATTGCTTACGAAATGGCAACCGTTGATATTGTCGATAGAAATATGATCGACCCATATTACAAAAAAGCCTATGGCCATGATGCAGTCAATTATAATCGTGATATTGAAGCCTTTCCAATTTTGAATGATATTCTAACCATGATAAATGGCAAAGAAGTTTACAAGTCACCAACTGAAATGGGAATAAACATGGTTGGCTTTGCAATCGCAGATGACAAAAAAGTTCAAGAAGCATCTTTTGCCGAAATTGAACGTAGAAGAAATAAACATCAAAAAGCCTACGAAAACGGCACCCTTTCAAAAAAAGGCAACGACCGTAGCATTGAAGTTTACACTTACGCAAAAGCATTGTATGAAAAACTAGAAAATGAATAAGAAAACAAAAAGAGTTAGTCAATTCTAACTCTTTTTTCATTGTCTTATTACTACAACATGCTTTATTACTAACTTCATTTTCGAAGATATTGTCCAATATGTGTCATTCTGAGGAAGCCGAAAGGCTGACGTGAGAATCTCAGCCTTAGAAAAATGTGCAATTTATCTTTAAGTATGCTTTGGTCGACGCATACGTAGGCAAATATAAGGAATAGACCCTCACGTCATGTTCCCGCACTCCTCAGGGCGACATGCTTATTACATTGTCTTACTTGTAAATCAAAGTGCTTACAGTCTATTCAAATAACACCCAAAAGACAAAAAATGAGCAAGTAAGAAGGAATAGAAAAATCCCCAGGCACGAGTTTTCCCTTTGCCCAAAAGGCAAAAAATGAGCGTCAGACAAAGAACAAAAAAAGTCCACGCATGAGTGTACAACTCAATCACTCCAAAAGGCAAAAAATGGGTTAAGTAACGAGGCTCAAAAAAAATTCTAGGCACAAGTTTTCCCCCTTTGCCAAAAGGCAAAAAATGAGCAAGTAAGAAGGAATAGAAAACCCCCAGGCACGAGTTTACATAGACGTAAATGGCTGTCTGGGGATTTTTCGTATGACGCACTTAATTGCTTATTTTTTGCCTTTTGGAGTGATTTTGATATGATTGACTACCATATTCTGCAACACCCTATTCTCTGGTTCATCACCTGAAACAGCAATTTTTGATGTAACTTTTTCTTGTTTTGGTTCTTTTGCTTTTGTTGTTGGCTTGTTTGCCACAAGTTGAATCTTTTGATTTTCATTGCTTTTGTCAACAGTTTCTGCTGGAACAATACGAACTGTTTCATCATAATCTGGTTGATTTTGAGCAATAATTGTTCTTGCATCCAAAACTCTGTGGGTTTGAATAGGCTTTTCTTCAACCTTTGGCTCATCCTTTAAATTTGCAACTGGAGCTGTTTCAGAAACAGTTTCAACTGGTTTTTCTTCGGTTTGTGCAATGATTTGTGAACCTACACTTCCGTGCAAAATTTCATTTTTATCAGTATCAAAAGATTGTGGCTTAACTTCTGGTTTTGCAACATATGCAATCTTTTCAGCTGGTGCTGCTTGAACAAGCTTTTTAACGCCACGAACAATTGTTCCATCTGGTTTGATTATTGAAGCTTGACCTTCACCATCCACTTCTCTCTTTGCAAAGGTGGCAACAAACGAACAATCTTTTGTTAAGAGCATACCTTCGTTGTAGTTTTTCCAACCAACAAACTCATAAACATCAGTTCCATTTGCTTCTTTTTGTGGAGCAGCTGGAGCAATGATTGGAGTTCCATAAAGTGCAGTGCCTTGACTGATTACTGTGTTTCCATCTTCTTCAAAGAAAGTGTAAGAATATTTCTTTGGAATAGCCTTGTAAACAGCGCAAACATTTGTGTTTCCATAAAACGCTGTTATATCTTTGTCCCAGCCAACAAATTCATAAGAAAACTCTTTTGTTTCAGGTTTTGTTGGTGTAAGATTTTCAAGATTTACTCCAGCGCCATATTCAACAACAAAGGACTTTAAAAGTGAAGTTTTGTCATCATCATAAACGTTAATATAACACTTTATAACTCTTTGAAGATAAATTGCTCTAACAACAAAGTTTCCATTTTGATCAACAGCATTTTTGTCCCAGCCAACAAACTCATAAGTAAACTTGTCTGTTGGAGCCTTTGTTGGAACAGGCAAAAATTCAGTTCCTGAATAGTTCAATGACTTATCAGAATAAACGGTTTTTACTGTTCTATTGACTGTGAATGCACCAAAAACCTTATCAAAAAAAGTTCCAACACCCTTTTTTATAGTGATCCAAAGTTCGCGGAGTGGTTTCTTTTTAACATCAACCCACCACAAAAATAGAACAAACACCAAAAACATCAAAACCACAACAATTGTAAACACAATTGAAAAGGTTAAGCCCGGATTTGATGAAGCCAAAAACGATGACATATTTTTCATAACAGTCCACCTTTAAAATAATATAATTATATTTTGATATTTTTTTGTAATTTTGTCAAATATTTTATTAATTTTTACTCAACACTTTTCAATGATTCAATCATATCGATTTTTTTGATTTTAATTTGGCAAAATAATGACACCAAAACAATGGTTACAAATATGATTGCGAGCGACAAAAAGTAGCTTAAAACATTGATATGGAACAAATAGTTCATAACTTCAACCTTGTTGATTGAAAGCACCAAAACCAAAAGCGGATATCCAAGGCACATCCCCACCGCTGAGCCAATAATTGACATAAACAAAATTTCAAAGAACACTGAAAGCCCAATTGAAAGATTATCTCTTCCAAGAACTTTTAGTGTTGCAATTTCTCTTATTCTCTCTTTCAAAATCAAGAAAATAAGGTTAAGCAAAACAACAATTGCAAGTGCAATGGCAAAGGTTTTTAAAGTGCCAGTCATAACATTTATTGAAGATATTTTATTTTCAACATTGCGTCTTAAATCCGCCATTGAATAAGCCGTGTTTGTTCCGTTGATTTTATTTATTTTTGAAGTTGTTTCTTCCATTAGCTCGGTGCATTTTATCCACATGCCATTTGTTGCAACAAGCCCCGAAAAACCAAGGTCTTTGCAGATGTAAACACCGTTATAAAAACTGGTTTTTACGAGTTTTGTAACTTCAAGCTCAACCTTTGTTCCGTCAATAACAATTTCAAATTTTGAACCAATATTAAGCCCTAAATCACTTGCAATATTTTCAGACAAACACACATCATTTTCATTTAAAACAATAGCTGAAAGCTTTGAATCTTGCACAATTTTGTAAATATTAACATTTCTTCTAGAGCTTTGTCCAACAACTTCCAAATAGTATTTTTGATACTTTTCAAAAAAGTCAATCTCTTTAACATTTTCGCTGAGTTTTTGCTCAAAATCAGAATTATTATAGGTTGTCGTAACATCGTATTTAAACACGTGGTCAAGGTCATTTGAAGTGCTGTAATTTAATGTGTCTTTTATTCCAAATCCGCAAAGAAGCAATGCCACGCACCCCGCAATGCCAATGCTTGCCATGATTGTTCGAATAGGCTTTAATCGAACATTTCGAACCGCCATCTTCACGCTGAGTGGAACTTTTTTGAATTTTCCAGAACTTTTTTTGAGTTTTTTTGCACCGCTTCCCACTTCAAATCTTAAGCACTCAACCGGTTTTTTATGTAGTATACCAAAGCAAGCATAAAGCGAAACCAAAAATCCTATCAAAACCATACCAACCAAAACTGCAAGCAGCAACAAATATGGCACTGACAAATGAATATATTCTTCTGGAATGCTGTAAACCAGATTGTATTTTATGAACATTATATTTGGAATAATCAGCGTTCCAAGAATAACGCCTATCAAGCTTCCAAAGAAACACAAAAGTGTTCCAAACGACGTGTAATGCCACAAAATCTTCTGGTCTGGAATACCTATTGATTTGAGCGTTCCAATACGAGTTTTTTCCTGAATAACAAGCTGATCAAGAGTTGTTAAAATAACAAGAATTGAAACAACTAAAAAGATAACAGGAAAAACATAAATCATCTTTTTTGACTGCTCAATTTCGCCATTTAAAAGCACAACTGACTCAATACCATCACGTGAAAGCATATAAATTAAGCTTGAGTCAGTTTCGCCACTTGAATAGTGCGAATTTACAAGGGTAGCGATTTCATCGTAATTTTCAGTTTTAACCAAAATTTGGTTGTAAAGTTTATCCATGCTGGTGATTTCAGGAATTGAAAATGCTTGCGTATTATACTTTGCCAACCCTTCATTTACTTTTCTTAAAAATACTTCTTCGTCAAAAAATATTGGCCACGATGAATAAGTGTCTGCACACTCGTCAAAACTCATAGTGCCTGTGATAATTTGCTCTATTTCAATATCCAAAACCCTGGTTCCAAGCGGAGTTGAAACTGGATATTTTAATGTAAAACTAATATATTCTCTATTTGCTCGGATATTATTGTTTTTAGCAACATTTTTGTCAATCAAACAGCCTTTTTGTCCAGATTCAATAATTGGATTTGAAATCTTTCCATTTCCAACATAAATCTTGCCATTGTTTTGAGCGTTTGTTGATGGAATTTTTGCACTGGTTTCAGCGTAAAATCTCTTTGAGTATGATATGTTATTTTCATCAAAAAATGAGATGTCTGCATCTGTTATTTTGTTTGTGTAAATCCACATATCTGCAAGATTTGTTTCTTCAAAATATGTGTTGATTGTTCTGTCAAGTGTTGATGAGTTCGCAAAAAATCCTGAAATAAGCATGGTCGCCAAAAGAACAATAACAAAGCTTGAAAGAAACTGTTTAAAGTTGCTTTTGAGAGTTCGAGCTCGGAGCGTTGAAAAAATCTTCTTTATCATTAAAGTTCTATCTCCTCAACATCTTTTGGATTTTTTTGAGTAACATCACTAACAATCTTGCCGTCAGAAATTTTGATAACTCTGTCAGCAACTTCAGCAATGTTTGCATTGTGAGTTACAACCACAACAATCTTGTCTTTATTTTTGTTTATATCAAGCAAAAGTTTGATTATTTTTTTGCCGGTTTTGCTGTCAAGCGCACCAGTTGGCTCATCGCACAAAAGAATAGTTGGATTTTTCACAATTGCCCTTGCAATTGAAACTCTTTGTTGTTCACCACCAGAAAGTTCTGACGGAAAATTGTTTTTGCGTTCAGCAAGTCCAACTCTTTCCAATGCTTCAACAGCTTTCATTTCCCCAGGGAGTTCTGAAATTTCAACGTTTTCAAGTGCAGTTAAGTTTGGCATCAAGTTGTAAAACTGAAAAATAAATCCAACGACTTCCCTTCTGTATCTTGCAAAAGTTTTTTCAGAAAGTTTGGTTATATCAACACCTGCAATATTGATGTTTCCTTCACTTACAGTATCCATTCCGCCCATAAGGTTTAAAAGTGTTGATTTTCCGCTTCCGCTAGCACCCAAAATAACAACAAATTGTCCCATAAAAAGTTGAAGCGAAACATTGTCAAGAGCCTTAACTTCTTGATTTTCGCCATAAAATTTCGATACATTTGATAATGCCAAAGTTCCTGTGTAACGTTGGTCAAAAATAATTTCTTCTTTTTTCATAATTTCACCTATAAAAATTATATAAAATTTTCTTTTTTTTGTCCATCAAAAACAATAAAAAAAGAGCGATTGCTCGCTCTCGCAGGAAAAATATTAAGTTTTTTATTTTAATCAACATAATCCGCATACATGTCGTGCATTCCAGAAAATCTTATGCCCCAAAACTTATCGTCAGTATGAATCATCCCAGGGTTCCAAGTCTGTTTTACTAGATTTTTATGAGATATTTTGTTGATTTTTTTGATATTTTTCTTCATATTTTCTCCTTACCCTTATTTTTGTGTTAATTTGCTTAAATTATTTGACGAATTATATAATTTTATCTAAAATTAATATAGGAGTGAATTTATGGATAAAATCGTATTTAATAATTCATGTTTTTTTGGCGTTGGTGCAATAAATGAAATTGCCAACGAAGTTAAAAATCGCCACTACAAAAAAGCATTTATCATAACAGACAACGGCTTGATTGAAGCAGGAATTTATCAAAAAGTTGCAAGCGTTTTGGTTAGAAACAAAATTCCATCTGTGATGTTTTCAGACGTTACACCTGACCCATCAGTTCGTGATGTTAAAAATGCTTTCAATGAACTCAAAAGAAGTGAAGCTGACTTTATTTTAGCAATCGGTGGCGGCAGTCCAATCGACACAGCAAAAGCCATCTCTGTTATTGCCACAAACCCAAGATATGATGATGTTGTTTCTCTTCAAGGTCACAAGGACAACCTTAACCCACCACTTCCAATTTTTGCAGTTCCAACAACCGCAGGAAGTGCTTCTGAAATTTCAAAAAGTTTTGTTTTGAATGATGAAGTTTCTGGAAAAAAGATTGTTTGTTTTAACGACAAAATGCTTCCAATTGAAACATTTATTGATGCCGACCTTATGGTA
>CAKVMF010000043.1 GCA_934771675.1 uncultured Clostridia bacterium | reverse complement strand
CACAAACTCTGGGCTTGAAAAAGCACTTGAGAGGTTAGATGTTAAAATGATTCGAACAAACATTGGTGACAAGTATGTTCGCTATGCAATGCGTGAAAACAATTTGCTTATCGGCGGCGAACAATCTGGGCATATCATTATGGCGGACAAACTTGGAACTGGTGACGGAGTTTTGACGGCTCTTTGTTTGGCAGAAATTTGTGCAAAAAATAATTCTACGCTTGGCAGTCTTTGTGATTTTAAACTCTTTGACCAGTGTAACATAAGCGTTAAAGTTAAGGACAAACTTCGAGTTATAAATAGTGAAAAACTTTCAATTGAAACAGAAAATCAAGAAAAAGCTTTGCAAGGAAAATGTAGAATTATGATTCATGTTTCTGGCACAGAACCTTGCATTAGAGTTATGGTTGAAAGTGAAGATGGCGAAGTTTCAAAAGCTGTTGCAAACAGACTTTGCGAAACAATAAAAGCAATTGACAAGGAGCTATAAGATGTGCGGAATAGTAGGATATTTAGGAAAGAAACGAAACGTTGATTTTGTGATAAAAAAACTAAAAATGTTGGAGTATCGTGGCTATGATTCTTCAGGTGTTGCGGTAAAAAATGATGACGGGATTTCTATTTTTAGAGAGGTTGGTGGAATAAAAAATCTTGAAGAAAAGCTTCCTAAAAACAAGGAAATGACTTTGGCAATTGCTCACACAAGGTGGGCAACTCATGGTATACCAAGTGAAATTAATTCGCATCCGCACTCGTCAAAAAATGGTGAGTGGATTGTTGTGCATAACGGCATTATTGAGAATTATCTTGAACTGAAAAACGAACTTAAAGAAACAATTGAAAGCGAAACTGACACGGCGGTTTTAACGGAATTTTTGGAAGAAAAAAATGTTAAAACTATGGATGAATTTATTGAGTTTTTTGATGGGGTTAGAGGAAGCTTTGCAATTGCTGCAATAAACAAACAACAGACGGACAAACTATTCTTTGCAAAGCGAAAAAGTCCGCTTTATGTTGCGGAGTTTGAGGGCGATGTTTTGGTTGCTTCTGATCCGATTTGTTTTTCTGGCATGACAAGAAATTATTATATTGTTTATGATGGTGAGTTTGGTTTTGCTCAAAATGGAAAGGTTCATTTTTATGATAAAACCAAGCATGAGATTTTTAAAAAAACAACCTATCTTGAAAGTGGGTTTGAAGATGCTCAAAAAATGCAATATGGGCATTTTATGTTAAAGGAAATTATGGAACAGCGGGTGGCACTTGAAAGGCAAGTTGATGTGTTTTGTCAGCAAAAAGTTCTTGAAAAGTTTGATGATAAGTTTTTTAAGCGGTTTGACAATGTTCAGTTCATCGGTTGTGGAACGGCATATCATGCGGCACTTATGGGTTCGGCAATGTTTAGAAAAATTTTGCACAAAAAGGCTGATGCGCAGATTGCAAGCGAGTTTATTTACAACGAGCCAATATTTGCCGATGAAAAGTCACTGTTTATTTTTGTGAGTCAAAGTGGGGAAACTGCAGACACTATTGAGGCTATGAAGCTTGCTGCATCAAAGGGTGCTTGCACAATTGCACTTACAAATGTTTTGTATTCAACGCTTGCACAAAATTCTGACTATGTCATTCCAGTGTGCGCGGGGCCGGAAATTGCCGTTGCTTCAACAAAAGCGTATGTTTGTCAGTTGTCTGCAATTTTTATGCTGACAAAACATATTGAAAATTCTGTTTCAAATCTTGATTATGATTATTTTGATGCAATAAAAAAATTGGCAAAAAAAATATTAAATATTGATTTTAAAAAGATAGAAAATTTGGCTAGTGAAATCAAAAATCAAACCGCACCAATTTTTATTGGAAAGGGACTTGATGCAATCACAGCAAAGGAAGCATCTTTAAAACTAAAAGAAGTTGCTTACATAAACTCAACCGATTATCCGTCTGGAGAACTCAAACATGGATTTTTGGCACTTGTTGAAAGTGAAACTCCGCTCTTTGTTTTTGCAACTCAAAAAAATGTTATTTCAAAGTCTTTAAACTCGGCAAGTGAAGCGGCTTCAAGAGGCGCAAAAGTTATAGCAATTTCAAATCAAGAAATAAACGGATTATCTGAATTTTTTATTGACGAACCGGATGAGATTTTGGCATCGATTCTTGCAATTGTTCCAATGCAATATTTGGCTTATCAAGTGTCGATTCAAAAGGGAATCAATCCTGATAAACCGCGAAACCTTGCAAAGAGCGTTACTGTTGAATAAATTAGAGATTTAATATTAAAAGTCTCTTTGGAAATCACGCAAAAACAGTATCAACCCCTGTGTATTATTATTGCTGTTTGCTCACATAATAATTGATATATAAATCACAAAATCTTTATGCTTTTAATTTACAAAAAAATATTTATATGTTAAAATTGATATGTGTAAAATTATTCAAAGGAGAAAACTATAGTGGCTAAAAAATTAAAAATGATGGTTATTTTGCTTTGTGCAATTGTTCTTCCTGCATCACTTCTTTTTGTTGGTTGCAAAAAAGGTGGCGGAGATGTTGAGCCAGAGCCTGAAAATGTGGTATGCAATCTTTCATACGATTCAGCTTTCGCTTATCTTAGAAATGAAAACAATGCAACTGATGTTGACCTTACTCTTGAAAACAAAGAGTCAAGAACCTATGATGTGTATTTAAAAAACACTTACAAGGTTGACACTTTGAAAATCAAAGTTGATGGTGCAGATGTTGATTGGGTAATGGACACCATCACAAATGCAAACATAGTTGAAAGTGGTTTTTCAAAAGTCGGAAAGGTTACACTTGGAAATTATGTTGAAAACAAAGCAATCACTTTTGTGGCAGATCAAAAACAAATAAAAATCAACTTTGCATGGGCTGCAAACATTTCAGCAAGTGATAAAAATAGAGCTGGTAATGATTTTCAATTTGTAAACATTCCAAATTCAATGACCCTTTTGTCAAGAATCAACAATGGTGTTAGAACTGACTATAGTTTTTATTATGAAGATTTCATCAATGCTGATGCTTCAATTTATCTCAGATGTTCTCAAACAATGGGTTATTATGGTTCAGATACGTCTTGCAACTTAAAATTGTTTGAAGGTGAAAAAGAACTTGTTTATGATATGGAGAACAATTACTACAAATATTCATTCAAAACAGCAAATGATGTTTATGCCACTGAATATAACGTTGTTGTAAATCCAACCAAATTAACAAGACCTTCAGGTTACAACATTGAAAATGAATCTGGAAAGATTATGACAATTGGTTCAAACAAGATTTCACTTGATGAGCTCAATGATTCTTCAACAGAATATGTTCCAATTACTTTTACATTCAATATTCCAGAAGGTACAAGTTTGGAAAGAGCTTCACTTTATTGCTATGACACTTTGATTGATGATAACCAAGTCACAAAAGTGGGTAACGTTTGGACATTTAATTTAAGCAAAACTGCTTTGCCATATGACTATCTCCGCACAACTGCAAACGAGGGTGAAGAAAACTTTGAAATTGATTATGCAAACTTTTCAATGCTCACATTTAAGTTTAGAGTTGAAGGTATTCAATTCGGAAATAGTTCAAATGTTTCAAGTGTAAGAGCTTCAGTGCTTGGTTCAGGAAAAGCAACTGTAACTGAAGTCCAAGAAAGTGATTCAATGCACTTGTATTACGATGGAACAACTGCTTATGTTGAAAAAGCAGTTGTTGGTGATGAAACAAAACAATATTTCTACAAATATTCTTATGAAGTTTCAAACTGGTCATCAAAATGCGGGATTATTATTGCAAACAACAACAAAACAATTGAAGAAGGCAGACGTCAAGAACTTATGTTCAATGACCTTTCAGCATTTGTTGCGGTTGAAAATGAGACAGGAACATACAAAGCCGTTGTTCATGATGTTGAAATAACAATTCATGTAAACGGTGAACTTGTTGCAGAAAACATTACAAAAATTACATTTAAAACACCTGTAACAACTGAAGTTTACTCTTATACAATCTTTTTGCTTAATTACTAATTTTAAAATTTAAGTTAACAAAAAAAGAGAATGAAAAAGAATCCGTTCTCTTTTTTTGTGAAATGGGCGGTGGTAAATATGATTAAAAAAATTGAATCTTTTAACAAAACTTACTTAACTCCGCTCAAACCTGAAATTCGTCTTATGGATGTTTTGAGTGAACTTGGAGAGTTTTCAAAGGAAATCATCAAAGCTGAAAATTATGGCAGTGAAGATTTTAAACTTACTGACGACATGAAGCTTGAATATGGTGACCTGGTTTATTCACTTTTGTCATTTGGAATTGAAAATAACATAGACATTGAAGAAGCTGTTGATAAAGTGTTAAAAAAAATATGAAAACCGCTTTTCAAAAAAAGGTCATATTGGATCAAATGAATAATTGTCTTGGGGAAAACAATGGAAGAACTGGAAAAAAATCAAAAGGATTCAAAAAGCAAAGTTAAAAAAACAGAAGATAATCAACCAGTTGTTAAGACTAAAGTTAGCAATAAAGAATCAGAAAACACTGAAATCAAAACAGCAAAAGAAAATGTTCAATCTGAAACGAAACAGGAAGTTAAACCTGAAAGTGATGTAAAAACCATTGTTTCAAGCGATGAAGATGAAAATCTTAGTCTCAGTTACGGAAGCACAAAAAAAGTCGCAAAAGGTGGACTTTTGGGAGTGTTTATTGGGCTTGCGGTTATTGTTCCGGGGGTTAGTGGCTCGGCAGTGGCAATCATTTTTAAAATGTATCAAAATTTGCTTTATGCAATTGGAAATATCTTTAAAAAATTCAAAAAATGTTTTTGTTATTTGCTCCCAATTTTGCTTGGCGCATTAGTTGGATTTGTTGCTGGCTTCTTTGGTGTTAGAGCTTTGCTCAACATTATGCCGTTTATCATCATTGCACTTTTTGCGGGGCTCATGTTTGGGGCGTATCCAGCGGTTACCGATGAAATTAAAGGAACTCAAAAATCAAAAACAAACATTGCTTTGTTTGTGGTTGGGATTGTTATTCCAATTTTGATTTCTTCAGTTTCAATCTTTTCAAGTGTTGGTCAACAATCGCTTGTTGATTTAAAATTTTATCATTACATTATGTTTTTGATTTTGGGCTATCTTGTTGCAATAACACAGCTCGTTCCAGGACTTAGCGCAACAGCTCTTTTGATGGCTGTTGGATACTTCACTCCACTTATGGAATCAGTTAGTTTAACAAACTTCAAACAAAATCCATCAATCTTTTTGGTTTATATTTGTTTGATTGTTGGATTTGCAATTGGGCTGGTTACAGTTTCAAAAGGGCTTTCAGCTTTAATCAAAAAAGACAAAACAAAAACATTCTGGACAATTTCAGGACTTTCACTTGGCTCAATGCTCACAATGTTTTTCAATCCAGAAGTGATGGATGTTTATAGGGGCTGGGGAACAAACGGCAATTGTCTTAGAGATATATTGATTGGTGTTGTTGTTTTTGCTGTTGGAATATTAATATCTTATTGGTTTGTAAATTTTGAAAGAAAAAAAGATAAAAAAATATAAAGGAGAAAAATTATGGAAAATAAATACAAAGGAACAAAAACAGAAAAAAATTTGATGGATGCTTTTGCTGGAGAATCTCAAGCAAGAAACAAATACACATACTTTGCATCCGTTGCAAAAAAAGAAGGTTTTGAACAAATCAGTGAAATCTTCACAAAAACTGCTGAAAACGAAAAAGAACATGCAAAACTTTGGTTTAAAGAATTGAATGGTATTGGTTCAACAGCTGAAAACCTTGAAGCAGCTGCAAGTGGTGAAAACTATGAGTGGACTGATATGTATGAAAAATTTGCAAAAGAAGCTGAAGAAGAAGGCTTCCCACAACTTGCTGCAAAGTTCAGAATGGTTGGTGCAATTGAAAAAGCACATGAAGAAAGATACAGAGCGCTTTTGCATAATGTTGAAACAAAAGAAGTTTTTGAAAAATCAACAGTAACAATTTGGGAATGTAGAAATTGCGGACACATTGTTGTTGGAACAAAAGCTCCTGAAGTTTGTCCAGTTTGCAATCATGCACAAAGTTATTTTGAAGTAAGAAAAGAAAATTATTAATCAAAAAAGCTTGGGGTTATCTCAAGCTTTTTGCAATTTTTAGCACATTTATGTAGTGAGGGAATATGAAGCGGTTTTATGAGCAGACGATTGATGAAGTTTTGAATAATACAAATAGTTCAAAAGAAGGCTTAAGCTCGGCAGAAGCAGGAGATCGTCTTGAAAAATTTGGTGAAAATGCACTTAAACAAAAAGGAAGAAAGAGTGCAATAAAGATATTTTTTGAACAGTTTGCAAATATGATGGTTTTGCTGCTTATTTTGGTTGGAATTGTTTCACTTGTATTTTCAATTGTTAATCATGAAAGTTTGCTGGAACCAATTGTAATTTTTTCATGTGTTTTGGCAAATGCAATTATGGGATTTGTTCAAGAAATGAAATCTGAAAACGCAATTGAATCTTTAAAAACCTTAACATCTTCAAAGACGCAAGTTAAACGAGATGGAAAGTGGGTCGAAATTGATACAACAAAACTTGTTGTTGGTGATATTATAAGTCTTGATGCTGGTGACAAAATCCCTGCAGATGCAAGGATTATAAAAAGTGTAAAACTGAAAGTTGATGAATCAATTTTGACGGGTGAAAGCTTATCAGTTGACAAGTTTGAAAGCACACTTTCTGGTGACAAACTTATTCAAGATCAATCAAATATTTTATTTTCTGGAACAAGTGTTGTTAATGGAAAGGCAGAAGCTGTGATATTTAGCACCGGAATGGACACAGAACTTGGAAAAATTGCTGGCAACATTGAAAAAAGTGATGATAGTCTTACTCCGCTTCAAGTTAAGATAAAAAAAGTTAGCGGATTTATAACGGTAATCGCTAGCATTTTGGTTGCTATAACCCTTTGTTATGGTTTGATTTTAAAAAAAGATGCACTCTCAATTATTATGCTTTGCATCTCAATGATTCTTGCAAGTGTTCCTGAAATTTTGCCTGTTTCAATAACTGCCACGCTAACAATTGGTGTGGTTCAAATGTCAAAAAAGAAAACGATTGTTAAGCAAATGTCAGCAATTGAAACGCTTGGCGCAACGCAAATTATTTGTTCAGACAAAACAGGAACAATAACAACTAATCAAATGACGCTGGTTGAAATTTATGCAAATGAAAAGAGTTACTTGAATGTAAAAAATAACAACAAAGACCTTGATATTTGCAATCATATTTTGGGGCTTTGCAATGATAATGAAATTGATGTTTTGAATAAGGGTGAATTTCTTGGTGATCCTGTTGAAATTGCATTATCAAAATATCTTTTCAATCTTGGTGAGAGTTTGGAGCATTTGCGAACTGAACATGAAAGAATAAATGAAATTCCATTTGATTCAACAAGAAAAATGATGACAACTTTAAATAAATTTGGTAATGAAAGCTTGGTTTTAACAAAGGGTGGACTCAGTTCTGTTTTGAAAAAATCCACAAGATTTTTAAAGGGTGGAAAAGTTTACAAATTAACAAAACTTATTGAAAACAGATTTTTGGCAAAAGAAAAGGCAATGAGCAAAAAGGCTTATAAAGTTTTGGCATTGGCTTATAGACCATTTGGTTATGGTGAAACTTTTGATGAAAATGTTGAAAATGATTTGATTTTGGTTGGACTTGTTGGTTTGGTTGATCCGCCAAAAGAAGGTGTTAAGGAGGCTGTTGCAAAGTGTAAACAGGCAAAAATACGTCCAATCATGATTACGGGTGATAGTCTTGAAACGGCACTTGCTGTTG
>CAKVMF010000042.1 GCA_934771675.1 uncultured Clostridia bacterium | reverse complement strand
CTCTTATGGCAAAAGGTGTAACAAATGGATTCTTCAATAACACCACAATAACAAGCAACTACAATCTTGAAGAAGTTGACTTCACAACTCCAAGAAAAGCAAAAAGCTGGACTGAAAAATCAACAAATTCTTCTGCTGTAATTGCTGGTGTTATTCCAACAAACAACAGTTATACCGCTATTGACAACAACTTCTACAGCAAATACAATGGTGGCAAAGCAAATAGACCAACCATGCCTGATGACTTGTTTTACAATGTTTATGCTATGTATCTTCCAAGTTCTATCACTGCTCCAATTTCAAATGCAACAAGCAAAACATTCAACACAACCAACACTTACAAAATCTACTCTTCATCAACAAGCCTTTCAGCTGGTTCAGTTTACAAGATTTCATTTGATTTTTATGCTGGAGATGTTTCAGGTTATGAATTCAAAGGAAAAGTTGTTTCAACACTTTATCATGATTCAGTTGCCGATGACAAAGTTATTACATCAATGTCAACTGATTCAGTAACCCCAGGCTGGAACACATTCACATATTATGTTCAAACTGGAAACTCATCACTCAGTGCATATATCGAGATTGGTGTTGAAAACGCAGTTGGAACATGTTTTATCAAAAATGTAACAAGCGAAATTCCTTCAGATTCTCCAAAAACTGTTGAATCAGTTCGTGATAAATTGCTTGCAGAAGCTGAAAATAATCAATCAAATTCAAGCAATTTGTATGAAAAAGATAGTTTGAAGAATGTTAAATTTATAAACTTACTTGATTACACATTTGATATGCACAATCCAAATAAAGATACAGATACAAATCTTTATAAAGATACTGAATACACAACAGATTTGACTAACAATACAACTTACACAGTTGGAAAAACTGGCATTGCAGTTGCATCTTACTATGATTCAACTTCAAAATTTGAATACTCTGTAACAATCGATAAAACAGAATACTATATTGGCGAAGTTAAAGATGAATCTGGCAATGTTACTGGCTACAAACTTTATAGTGATTCAACAAGAAAAACTGAAGTTTCAAAAATTGATAGCAAAGACGTTATCATAACAAGTCCAAACAAAGTTACTGTTGGAACTGGTTCAAATGCAACTGACTACACCTCAGCAAAAACTGAAGTTGTAAGCTATAACTACAAGTTTAATGACGATGTTTACATCAACGGAAACTATATTGAAGCATCTGAACTTAACAACAACCACTCACAAAACGTTTTGATTTTGTCTAACGGAAAATCAACTGACTATATTTCAGTTACTCCAACAAACAAGAATTCATTAAAAACTAGTGCATTCTATGCTTTGAAAATCTATGTTAAAACTGGTGGTTTCACATCAAATGATTTTGGCTTGAATATTAAAATTGATTCAATTTCAACTTCATGGACAAATATCAACACTGCAAACAAAACTGCAGCTGAAGGTGAAAATGGATTTATTTGTTATCAAGTTTTGATTACAACAAACACAAGTTCTGTTGCAAATGTTTCTGCTGAAATCTCACTTGGTTCAGAAAAAGAAACTGGCAAAGGTTATGCTATGATTGCTGGCATTGAGCTTGAAACCTATTCAACTGAAAAATTGTTCAATGAATATGTTGAAACACTTCCAGATGATGACACAACCATAAAAAAATTCTATGGAACAACTAAAGATAGTTCATCTGATGATGATGATGGAAATAGCGACGATGATGCATCAAACTGGACCGCAACATTCTTCTATATCTTCTCATCTCTCCTTCTTGGCGTTGTTTTGATAGTTGCTTTGGTTGCAGTATTCCTTAAAAAACACCACAAAAAAGAACCAGAAAAAATCACAAATGACCGTGAACGTGAAAAACCATCAAAAGAACCATCTAAAAACAAATCAAAAAATAATGTTATAGATGTTCAAGATACAAACCAAAAAGTTGAAAAATCTTCTGGTGACAAAGATATTAATGGATTTATTTAATAAATAAATTTTTCCAAAACAAAAAAGACCACATTTTGTGGTCTTTTTTTACGTTTATTTTATTACAATTGTTTAATGTAACATGTTTTTCTTCTAATAAGTTCCCTATCAAACATCTCAAGTGATGTGATAGCTCCTGTATTTGTTTCAAGTTGAACACCAGTATCTGCATATTGCACACCAGGTATTGACGAAATCCTGTCAAATAATGTTTTAATAATAAATCCTGTAACTCCTAAATGCTGATATTCTTTTTTTACAGCTTGAATTCCAAGTTCAATAGCATTTGGATGTTTGATTGCCTTAATCCATTTCAAAAATCCAAATGGCAAAGCTCTACCATTTGTCTTTTTCATTGCATCGGCAAGTGATGGCCAAGTTAATCCAAATCCTATAAGTTCCTCATTTTTATTGTAAACCAAACAAATGTATTTCATATCAAGAACAACTTTGAATGTTGCAATAACTTGCTTTCTAAGTTCTTCATTAAAAGGCATTGTTCCGTATAAATCTCTAAACATTTCATCAAGTAAATTAAAGAAATTATCACCTTCAGATTTTATGAGTTGCTTTAAACTTTTAAACTTTTTTTCATGAAAACCATAACGCTTTTGAACAATATCAGCAACCCTAGCCACTCTCTCGTCCATTTTCATTGGAAACTTAAATCTCCATTCAACCCATTTTGCATCTGGCTTATATCCAAAATTCTCAATGTATGTTTGATAATATGGCGCATTATAACTTGTGAGATATGCCCCTTTATTTTCAAAACCTGCAACCATCAAGCCTTCACGTTCAAGATCGTCATAACCAAGTGGTCCGTGAATGTATTCCATGCCTTTACTTCTTGCCCAATCTTCAGCAGTTGAAAGCAAAGCATGAGCAACTTCTTCATCATCAATAACATCAAAACGAGTGAATCTAGCATACTTGCAATTGTTCTTTTCATTATAAGGAAACATAATCACGCAAGCAATTCTTCCAATAACCTTTCCTTTTTCGTTTTCTGCCAAAAAGTAAATATGATCACACTCCTTGAAGTGTGCATTTCTCTTTGTTGTCATTTTATATTCATCAGCTTCCATTGGTGGAATATAATTTGGATTGTCTTTATAAAGTTCCGTTGGAAACTTTACAAATCTTTTAAAATCTTTTCTCTTCTCAATTTTCCTAATAGTAAACATAATCTTCTCCCTGTTCATTATATAACATATTCAAAAAAATAACAATGATTACTAGCAAATAAAAAATATTTTTATATAGGTCAAAGTCAGTCAATATTTTAAAACAAATTATTAATATTCAATTTTGTTTTTTCATATCAATTAAATATGAATAAATTTTTCAAAGCAATGTTTTGTGTTACATTCTTCTCTGTTGTCACACGTGCAATGGGCTTTTTGCTAAAAATATATCTCAGCAGAACAATGCCAAGTGAAATGCTTGGAAGTTATCAAGTTGCCATGAGCATCTTTGCAGTTTTGATGACCTTTGTTTCAAGCGGAATCCCTGTAGTTTTGTCAAGAAACGTTTCCTATTATCATGGTCAAAATGACAAAAAAGCGATTGGTTCAATTGTAAGTTCCGGATTGATTTTAACAGGAATTATTTCAATTAGTGTTTCACTATTAATCTTTTTGTTCCCAAATCTTTTAAGTCGCCTGTTTACACAGGGTGCTTCAACTGAAATGTTACTTATACTTTTGCCTGCTTTAATTTTTAGTTCAATTTATGAAGTTTTACGTGGTGCACTTTGGGGTGAAAAACAATTTTTTGCAATCAGCTTCACAGAATTTATTGAACAACTTGTTCGAATAATTATAATTGTTATTTTGTTTGAAACTCCAATTATAAACATGTCCTTAACAAACAAGACTGCACTTTCATTAAGTTTGGCGTGCATTGTTTCTTCAATTATTGTTGGAATCATCTACATAAAACGTGGCGGAAAACTTTATAGTCCACAACAAGAATTTAAAGCTCTTGTAAAAACCAGCACACCAATCACCGCAGTTCGAACAGCATCTTCAATTGTTTCATCAATCATTGCAATAATAATTCCAATAAAACTTATGGATTTTGGCTATTCATCAACTGAAGCTTTGTCACAGTTCGGAATCATCACTGGAATGACTTTTCCATTAATTATGATTCCATCAACGCTTATTGGTTCACTTGCTGTAACAATAATTCCATCAATAAGTGAGCAATCGAAAGATATTGATAGTGGCAAAGTTGAAAACTTCGATATTTTAAAAAATAAAATAAATTTTTCACTTCGAACCGCAATTGTATTTTCAAGTTTGCTTATGCCATTATTCATTGCACTGGGAATACCAATTTGTAAATTTGTTTTCAAAAATCAAACTGCTGGCATTTATCTTTCCGCTGCAGCAATAATTATGTTGCCAATGGGAATTTCTCAAATTTCTTCTTCTGTTTTAAATGCAATTGGACTTGAATTAAAATCTCTTAAAAACTACATTATATCTGCAAGTTTGCTCATTATTTCAATTTTCTTTTTGCCAAAATATATTGGAACTTACTCACTCTTGCTTGGCTACTTTTTGATGTCAGTCAGTTCATCCGTTTTGAATATTTCAATGCTTGCAAAACGCCGTCTGATAAATTTTTCATTCTTAAAAACAATAACCTACATGCTCTTAATCACGATTATTTCAGCACTTCTTGGATACTTTGTTTTTTCACTTATGCAAAGATTCTTTATTATTTCGCTATTTTTGAGTGCAACTCTTGTAATGATTTCAACGGTTCTTTTAATTTTAGCCTTCAACGTTGCCAACTTCAAAATGATATTCCTACGCAAAAAAAGTTTGTTTAGAAAAAAGCATAGTTAACACTATGCTTTTTATAATATATTTTCAACTGAAACTTGGAAGTCATCCAAATAATGAGCACAGTAATCAATGAGCGCAGCTATTTCTGCATAGGCTTCAGTGTAATTATTTTCACTAACATAAACTGCAATTTTTGCAAGCCCAATTTCAATATCTTTAATCCAGCTGTGCCAAATCACACATTTGAGTCCCTTAACATTATTGTGCCAATCTTCATGAATTTTGTAAGCTTCATCAATCAATTCTTCTGTGTCAATATTATCTTTGTTTTCTGTGATTTTTATTTGTAATGTTTCCAAACTGTTAACAAGCCAATTGAACGATTTATTAATAAACCTGTTTTCAAATATGCAACCAACAACAAGAGCAGAAATCAAGAAAATCATAACTATCCATTTCTTTACCATTTGTCACCGCCACTAAAATTCATTTGGAATGAAAAGTATTCATTTACATTTTTCGCCTGAATAAAAATCTCACCGTTATTATCAAGTGTCATAAGCAAAACATCTTTCACCCTTTTTATGTTTGCTTTGCTCATACATTTGTTTATAAACTTTTCATCAATACCAGTCATTGAAACATTTTCTTTCATCAACTTCCCGTCCATGATAATATTAACTGGCAAAGCATTTTGACTGACTTTGACTTTTAAATCTTCTCTAGTAACAGGTTCAACCAAAGATTTCTTAATAACACATAAGTTTCCATTCGTTTCCAAAATTGCATATGCAATATCAGCCAGATTGAAAACATCACATCCCCTAATAAGTTCCATTAAATCATCAAGGGTCATGTTAAGCGAACGAAGTTCTTTATAATTTATTCCACGTGGACTTATAACAATTGCAGGTCTTCCAGTTAACAAGTATCTAGCAAACATAAATTTTCTAGACAAAAAACATAAAAAGAAATGCACAATCAACAATGTTAAAATTGGAACAATTCCATGAATAAGTGGAACTGACAATTCTGCCATTGGCAAACACGCTAAATCAGCAATAATAAGTGTTACCACAAATTCGAATGGTTGCATTTCTCCAATTTGACGTTTTCCCATCAATCTAACAACAATCAAAACACAAATATAAATTATAATTGATCTAATTAACATTATAGCCATACTTAATTATTGGATTTTTTCATAAAAAAAATACATACATCCGTTTAGATGTATGCATTTTTATTTAACTTAAATTTTTAATTTTCTGCGGTAACTCTGTATGTAAAATCAAATGTTTTGCCGCAATATTCAAGATAATCGGTTTTTGCGCCAGATGGTTTAACTGTTATAATTATTCCACCGAACATGCTATCAGTAAGTCGAACATAATACTCATAAATCATATCACCTTTTTCTTTTCCATTTGCAATAGTGACTTTTGCATAAATGTTTTTCCCAGAAGTTTCAACAGTGTCATTAATCTTAAATGCAACACACTTTGAAGATTTCTCACTACTTGAAAGATTTGAGTAATCAAATGTATAGTCAACAACTGGTCTATCTTGCAATCCGATGTTATCTCTTGTTTTAAACCATGTGTATGAAGTTGTGTATATGCTATCAACAAATTCACCACTTGCACTGGTATTTTTTAATACAGATGAAACAAAAATCTGTCCTGACTTTTCATCATATTTTGCTTCAAATTCAAATTTTTTATCTTTTCCAGTATTAACAACAATTTTATCTTTCACAATTTCATAGTTAAAGTTTTCATCATATCTTCCATCATCTAAAATCCAACTACCGTTTGAAAGTTTTGTAAAATATTTAAGTTTACCTTCATCACAAAACTCAAATACATGTGGCGTTGTTTGTTGAGTGTAAGTATATTTTAGCGGCAAACCTTGTGCTCTGTCGTTTTCATAAGTCATTCTCTCTTCCGCTGAAACGTAATATGATCCACGATTGATAACCACATAATCAATATTTATTGTAAATGACTTGTAAAGAATACTCATTTTTGAGTGTCTGTCTTTGTTATCAATGGTTGATGTTGAAAAATTGTTAATTTTCACACCACTTGAATTTAAATCTAGCATTTTTATTGAGCCGCTTTTGTAAGTTATTTTTAATTTTGCATCTTCAAAATCTATTTTATCATCAACAAAATAGACTGTTTGAATCTGTCCATCAAGTTCAACTGATTGAATATTTTTTGCAGAAAAAATCACAAAGCCCAAGTAAACAACCCCAGCCAAGCAACCAAATAACAGCAAATATACAATTAGTTTTTTCATATTGCTCCCTTCACATAAACCAATCAATAGTTATATGTTGAGAACATTATAACACACAAACAATGCTTTATCAATACCCTTTTAAAACTTTTTTTAGTGCTTGACCTGTATAAGACATCTCATTTGCTGCGATTTTTTCAGGAGTTCCAGCCGCAACGATAGTTCCACCCTTATCTCCACCTTCAGGTCCAATATCAATAATATAATCTGCAACCTTTATCAAATCGAGATTGTGTTCAATAACAACAACACTGTTTCCCGTTGAAGTCAAACGTTGCAAAATTGTAATCAACTTGTCAACATCATAAGTATGCAAACCTGTTGTTGGTTCATCCAAAATATAGATTGTTTTTCCTGTTGGTCTTTTTGATAATTCTGTTGCAAGCTTAACCCTTTGAGCTTCACCGCCAGAAAGTGTGGTTGCTGCTTGTCCAAGCCTTATATAACCCAAACCAACATCAAAAAGTGTTTGAAGTTTGTTTTTGATACTTGGCAAATTGTAGAAAAATTCAAGAGCTTCTTCAACAGTCATATTTAAAACATCATTGATATTTTTACCTTTATACTCAACTTCAAGAGTGTTTTTATTATATCTTTTTCCGCCGCACTCATCACAAGTAACATAAACATCTGGCAAAAAGTGCATTTCAATTTTAAGAACACCATCGCCGCCGCAGGTTTCACATCTTCCACCTTTAACGTTAAAACTAAATCTTCCAGCAGTATAACCCCTTGCTTTTGATTCAGGAATATTTGCAAAAAGTTCACGGATTGCAGAAAATACACCCGTGTATGTTACAGGATTGCTTCTTGGAGTTCTTCCTATTGGACTTTGGTCAATAACAACAACTTTATCCAAGTTTTCAATGCCACGTATTTCTTTGTAAATTCCTTCAGGCAAATTTTGTTTGTTAATTCTGTTTGCAAGAGCTGGATAAAGTATTTCATTAATCAAACTAGACTTTCCACTGCCTGAAAC
>CAKVMF010000041.1 GCA_934771675.1 uncultured Clostridia bacterium | reverse complement strand
CAATACAGCGAATCAAAAATAAATTAAAATAAAAACGCAAAAATAGATAAAAAATAATAAAAATTGCCGCAAAAAACTGCAAAATATAGAAAAATTATTATTTTAGGGGGCAAAAATATGTATTTAGCACTTTACAGAAAGTATAGACCAAAAACCTTTGATGAAGTTGTTGGTCAAGATCACATTGTTACAACATTAAAAAACCAGATTAAACTTGACAAGATTTCTCATGCGTATTTGTTCACGGGAAGTAGAGGAACTGGAAAAACCAGCACAGCAAAGATTTTTGCAAAGGCAATCAACTGTTTAAATCCAAAACCAGACGGCTCTCCATGTTTGGAATGTGAAGCGTGCAAAGCACTAGACAAAACAAACATTGATGTTTTGGAAATTGATGCTGCTTCAAACAATGGTGTTGATGAAATTCGTGATTTGCGTGAAAAGGTTAAGTATCCACCTGTTGTTGGGAAATACAAAGTTTTCATCATCGACGAAGTCCACATGCTTTCAACCAGTGCGTTCAATGCTCTTTTGAAAACATTGGAAGAGCCACCTTCATACACAGTTTTTATTTTGGCAACAACTGAAGTTCACAAACTCCCAGCAACTATTCTTTCAAGATGCATTAGATTTGATTTCAAACTTGTTTCTCTTGAAGATTTGTCTTCACTTTTAAGGCGAGTTTTGACCGAAGAAAATGTTAAGTTTGATGAACAATCAATCAACGTTATTGCAAGGGCTGGTGAAGGCAGTGTTCGTGACACTCTTTCAATTGCCGACAGATGCGTTTCATTTGCTGGTGATGAATTAACTTACAAAAAAGTTGTTTCAGTTCTTGGAATTTCTGAAAGAGAAACATTAATCAAAATGGCTGACCTTATTTTAACAAAAAATATAGGTGAAGCGCTTGTTGAACTCGACATGGTTTTAGGCCAAGGAAAAAGTCCACTTGTGTTTTCAAACGATTTGGTTTCATACTTTAGAGATTTGCTTTTGATTTTAACGCTTGGTGACAAATCAAGAAAAATTGTTGTTTTGAAAGATGATGTTTATGAAAAAATGAAGTCGCAAGCAACACTTGAAAATTACAGCCAAATGGTAAAAACAATTGAAGTTTTGAGCGGTGTTGAACAAGAACTTCGTTATAGTGCACTTCCAAGAATGGTTCTTGAAACTGCAATAATAAAGATTATAAGTGAAACATCACTTGAAGAACGTGTTCAAAAAATTGAAGAAAAACTTAAAAATTTTCCCAGCTAATGCCCAAGCGAAAAAACCGCAAGAAAAAACTTCTGCTGATTTTGAAAATTCGCTTGCTTCAAACATCGTTCAAGAAGTTAAAGATGAAGTTCAACTGATAAAATTTGAGATGGATCAAAACAAAAAAAGTGATGAAGAATTAAAAATTTTAGGTGAACTTTTGGGATATCTTAGATCTTCAAAAATGATGTCGGCACTTATGGTTTGCAGACAGATAAAACAAATTGAAATATCCGAAGGAATTGCAATACTATCTGGTGATGATTCAATTAGCGAACTTATTTCAAATGAAAATTTAAACAAAGAAGTTTCAGCGTTTTTTGAAAAACACGGCTTGGGCTTTAAAGTTAAAGGTAACGAAAAAAAAGAAACTGATGAAGATGTGCTTAAAAAATTGATTGGCAAAAAATTGGTTATAAAAAACTAAAAATCTTCAAAAGTATTTGGAAAAATATATAAAAAATTTTATAATGAACTATGTAAAGGAGATTATTATGAACAATAGATTTGGTGGATTTGGCGGCGGAAACAATATGCAAGCAATGATGCGTCAAGCTCAAAAAATGCAACAAGATGCAATGCGTGCAAAAGAAGAACTTGAACAAAGTGTTTTTGAAGGCACAGCAAGCGGCGAAATGGTAAAAGTTGAAATCAATGGGAAATATGAACTTTTGTCAGTAAAAATCAATCCTGATGTTGTTGACAGAGATGATGTTGAAATGCTTGAAGACCTTGTTGTAGCAGCTTTTAATGATGCAAAAGCAAAGGCCGATGAAATGAAAAATAGCAAACTTGGAGCATTTGGGGGTCTTATTTAGTGGATATCAATCAAATTGAGCCAATTGCCCGACTTATAAATGAATTTTCAAAACTTCCAAGTGTTGGCAAAAAGACCGCTGAAAGATATGCTTATTATGTTATTAAGTCAAATGAAGAATATGCAAAAGGGCTTGCTGAAAGTGTTCTTAATGTAAAGAGCAAAATAAAATTTTGCGAAGTTTGCGGAAACTACACTGAAAAGAGCCCTTGCAAAATTTGCTCTGAAAGATCACCAAAAGTGATTTGTGTTGTGAAAGAGCCAAAGGATGCAATGGCTATTGAAAAAACAGGTAACTTTAAAGGTCAATACCACATTTTGCACGGAACAATCAATCCGCTTGCAGGTGTTGGTCCAAATGATATTCGCATCAAAGAGCTGCTTTCACGTATTGATGAATCAGGCACTGAAGAAGTTATTATTGCAACAAACCCAGATGTTGAAGGTGAAGCCACAGCAATGTATATTGCAAAACTTTTGAAACCGCTGGGTGTTACAGTATCAAGAATTGCTCAAGGTATTTCAATGGGCAGTGAACTTGAATATGCCGATGAAGTTACACTTTCAAGAGCACTTGCAGATAGAAAACAAATGTAAAGGAAAAATTATGAAACGTTGTAAAAAATGCAACTTGCAGGTTAATGATAACGTGGAAGTTTGTGATTGTGGTTCAACTGATTTTGAAGCTGAAACCAGCAATCAAGAAACTGTTGATCAAACCACCCAGCAACAAGTTCAAGTTGATGAACAAGAAGAAACAAACATCTTCAAAAGATTATTCATGCAAGCAAAAAAATTTAGCGATGTTGTAAAATTTTGTGGGAAATTTATTTTGAGTGTTCTTGCAATAATTTACTTTGCATTTCAAACAAAATATTTTTATGGAAACACGGGTGTTTATATTGTTTGCCTTGTTGGTCTGATTGTTGCTTGCGGGATATGTGCTCACTCAACAATTTCTGCGGTGATTGGAATTATTAAAATATCAAAAAACAAAAATCAAAATAAAGAGAATGAAAACGAAAAAGAAAATGTTTAACATTTTCTTTTTTTACAAAATATGATAAAATATTTAATCTAAATTATATTATTTTAGGCAAAATTTATTTGGGGGATTTTATGAAATTTAAACTTGCACTTACTCTAAAAGAATTAAGATACAGAACTTCAAAAAGAACTTATAGACCTGTAAAGTTTTTGAAACTTGAAAGCAGAGAAGTTAAAAAACTTTCAAAACGTGATATGCTTGTTTTTATGCACTTGACTCGAGCTGCTCAAAAAATTGACACTATCAATTTGAAACTTGAAAACCATAGAAATATGGAATTTTTGGAATTTTTGAACAGTGAGATTGAAAAGGGAAACAAGCGTGCGGTGCTCACAAAAAAGATGTTTGACTCGCAAAAAAGTATGTTTTCACCTGATGCGCTTGGAAATCAAATTGAACTTGCCGTTGGAGTTCCTAGACCAGAAGGACTCGGGTATTTTCCTGAAGATCTTGAAAAAGAAGAGTTTCACAAAATTTTAAACAAGATGCTTGATGAAGGAAAAGTTGATGAAGTTCAAAAGATTTTAAATCAACGCAGCATTGTTGTTCGTGATGGTGATGAACTTAAAGCTATTGATTTTATTGATGCGTTTCCAGAGTTTAAAGAAGCCGCAAAAGAACTTGAACTTGCAAAGCAGTATTGTGATGACAAAAAGTTTGCAAACTATCTTGAACTTCAAAGCAAAGCACTTGAAACTGCTGATCCAAATCTTGATGCTGAAGCAGACAAGGCTTGGGCTGAAATTGATAATTCAATTTTTGAGTGGACACTTTCACGTGAATGTTATCAAGAATCACTCACAAAAACTATTTTTGAAAATGCCGAACTTAAAAAGCGTTTGGATGAAAACAATATAACTGTTTATGCAAAAGATAGTTTGGGTGCAAGAGTTGGTATTGTTAACAAAAACGGAACAAAACTTTTGAAAAAGCTCAAATCACTTATTGACATTGCTGCAAAATATATGCCATATAAAGATGAATATAATTCAAAAATTCAGGGTGAAGAAAACAAGATTCCACAAACAGCTGTGGATGTTGATCTTATTGCACTTACTGGTGATGAGGGGGCATACAGAGCAAGTTTGGTTCTTGCACAAAATCTTCCTAATGACGACAAACTTTCGCTTGTAATGGGTGGTGGAAGAAGAAACGTTTACCACAGACAAGTTCGCCAAGGTGTAAACAAGAAACTTTTCAAAAATTTGATTTGTGAAAAGGATTACAAAAATTTTAATCCTGATGCTGATCATTGGGCAGTAATCTGTCATGAAAACACACATTCACTTGGACCTAAAACAAGTGCTAGCCTTGGTAAGTTTAGTTCGATTTTGGAAGAGTTTAAGGCTGATATGGGTATGTATGCCTTTTTGGATGAGTTTGTTCAAGCGGGAGAGCTTTCAAATGAACAAGCAAACCAAATGATTGTTACAAGTTTGTCTTTTGGATTTTTGAAAGGAAAGCCTGAACTTTCTCAAGCACACAGAGTTCGCTCTGTTATGATTTGCAACAGAATGCTTACTGAAAAAGCCATCGCTCTTGATGAAACTGGAAAACTTGTTTTTGATTACGAAAAAGTAAAACAGACAAGCAAACAGATGATGAGCGAAGTTATTAGGCTTCAAATAGACAAAGATGTTTCAAAAGCAAAAGAATATGTTGAAAAGTGGTTTGTTTGGACTAATGAAATCAATCAAGTTGCAGAACTTATAAAAAAATTCAGCAAGAAACTCAATGGCTATCTTGAAATGCCACTTGCTGAAATGATGCTTAAAGCAGATTTTGAAGAAAGATTAAATCTGATGTTTGCAAAATAGATTGAAATATAATCAGATTATAAAAATGTTAACAGGGGGATAGTTAGGATTGCTTTGAACCCTGTTTTCTTTTTTGGACAGTTTGGCGCTTAGCTGAAATAAACTTTTTTAGATTTCGGTCAATATCTTTTGTTTCGCTGCTATAGAGTGCTGCGTATTCATTTTGATTTGCTCGTTCCATAAAATTAGATTGTGCAAAATAAATTTTTCCATACAAAAAAAGGGGCTTTCGCCCCTACAAAGCATACCAATCTAAAGTGGATTCGTTGGAAAATCTATTTGTCTTGATTAATTCAAGATTTGACTTACAATTATTTTTGCAAGTCTAGTATATTTTATGCAATAGTTGCGTATTTGTTCACAATTTTTTATGTTAAAAATTTTTAAACTTAAATTTTTCAAACTTTGATTATAAATTGACAAACAATAAAATATTATGTATTATAATGGTATAGGAGAGAGAAAAATGGTTGATAATAGCAGAGAAGTTAGAAAACAAATTTTTGACGTAATTGGCTGTATTGCAGCAGCGGTAACAATCATAACATATTTGGTGCTTTGCATCAACGCAACTTGGTCATTTATTCCAGCTGACTCATTTGTTATGAATGTGCTCGTCGTTATCAAAACATATGCACCACTTATTGTTGTTGGCATTGTTGGTATCGAATTTGTTGCAGACAAAAATATTGTCGTTAGAATTATTTGTTATGTTGCAATTGCCTTGGTTGTTATCTTTATGTTCTTCCCTGGAACATGGTCACAATTTGTTGGAATTGTTAACGGAAAATAGGCAAGAAAAAAAAAGAGATGTTTATTGGACATCTCTTTTTTGTTGCTTAAATTTTGCTATTAATGAAATTTGACTTTATAAATTAAATTGTTTATGAACTAAATTTTAAGCATTTCTTTCATATAAGTTTTGTATTGTTCAACCCCTGGTTGATTGAATGGATTGATTCCAAGCAAATAGCCGCTTGTTGCACAAGCAATTTCAAAGAAGTAAACAAGATAGCCAAAGGTTTCTTCAGTTAAGTCATCAAACTCCAAAATTGCAATAGGAACACCTGCATCGCTATGAGCTTTCACTGTTCCATTGAAACCAGCTCTTAATAGTTCGCTCATGTTTTTTCCGTCCAAAAATTTGATTGGGCTTGAAAGTGGAACGTTTGAAATTGAATTGTCTTTTTGGACATTTTTGATATCAATAAATGTTTCGGCAACAATTGGTGAGCCATCTTGAACAAATTGTCCAACAGAGTGTAGGTCGGTTGAATAGGTTAGTGAAGTTACAAACAATCCTTTTTTGTCTTTGCCTTCGCTTTCGGTGAAGAGTTGTTGTAACCATTCACCAAAGCAAGAAAGCCTTGTTGAAAAACTTGTGAAGAGTTCAACTTTTTTGCCAAGTTTTTTATTGATTAAGTTTCTATAGATTGCGTATTTGTATGCTGGATTTTCGTCAATATCACTTAAGCCTAAATCCATGTATGCAGCACTTGCTCCGTCCATGATTCTTTTGATATTGATTCCAGCAACGGCAAATGGAAGCAAGCCAACAGCAGAAAGAACTGAATATCTTCCGCCCATATTGTCTGGAACTGAAAGTGTTTCAAAGCCTTCTTGATTTGCACGTTCACGAAGATAGCCTTTTGTTTTGTCGGTTGTGAAAATCATACGACTTTTGTATTCGCCTTTATACTTATTTTTCATGAATCTTTCAACAATGTTAAGAGTGCTTAAAATTTCAATTGTTGTTCCAGATTTTGAAATAACATTGACGGTAACGTCCTTGTCTTTCAAGTATTCAAGTTTTTGGTTAAGGTCATAGTAATCAAGGCTTGTGCCAGCAAAAATAACTTCAACTTTTGATTTGCTTTTAAGCATTTCAAGACCAGCTTTTGCACCAAGATAACTTCCGCCAATTCCAATAACAAGAAGTGCGTCGCTGTCTGATTCAATATGTTTTGCGAGTTTCAAAATTTTGGCAAATTCTTTTTTGTCATAGCAAAGTGGCCAGTCAACCCAAGTTGTTCCTGCACTGTGGTCATCACTATGAAGCATTTCATGAATTTCAAGAATACGTTTTTGATATTCTTTTGTGTCAAGTTCTGCAGGTTTGATTAAACTGTTGTCTAAATTTAATTTCATTTTATTCTCCTTTAATTAAACAAATATCTTGCGCCCAAAAGTCCGGCATCATTTTTAAATTTTGAAATTTTGCACTTAACTTTTTTTCCTGTGCATTTTGCGTAGATATGAGAATTTATGTATTGTTCAAGTGGAGCGGTTAGAGCGGATTTTTGATTTGAAATTGCACCGCCAAGGACAATTGCGTCAACCAAAACAATGTTTAAAAGATTAACAAGCCCAGTTCCCAAATTTTTGATAAATTCATCAAATACCATTTTTGCGGTTTCGTCTGTGTCTTTGTAATCAAAAACGGTTTTTCCACTCACAGTTTCAAGAGTGTAGGTTTCCCACATCTTTGATTTTGGATTGCTTTTCATTGCAAGTTTTGTTGCAGAAACAAGTGCTTTTGTGCTGGCAAGTGCTTCATAACATCCAGTTTCACCGCAGGTGCATTTAACTGGTTTGTCGGTAATTTTTATGTGCCCAAACTCGCAAGAATATTGGCTGATTGAACGGAGTGATGTTTTGTTCAAAACCAATCCACATCCAATGCCAGTGCCAATTGTTACAACTGCAAAGTTGTCAAATTGTTCACCGTATCCTTTGTGGAGTTCTGCAAGAGTTGCAACTTCAGCATCATTTGCAATTCGAACTTCAGGTTTAAAATGTTTTGAAAGAATTTTCTTTAGTGGATAATTTTCAAGCTCAAGATTTCCTGAAAACTTAAGTATTCCATTTTTTGAGTCGATATTTCCAGGGATTCCAATGCCAATTCCGTTTGCATTGTTTATCATTAGTCCCGATTCCATTTCAAGAGATTTTAACAATTTTATAATATTATTTTCAAGATAATTTTGTTCACTATGCACATTTTTTATTTTTCCAGTTGAAATAATGTTGCCGTTTTTGTCAACAATTCCGCCTTTTATGTCTGTGCCACCAATATCAATTGTGTAATAATAATTTGAATTCATAAATTCCTTCCTAAAAATATAATAGCACAATTTCAAAAAAAACCAAACAAAAAAGAACCAACCATGTGGTTAGTTCTTTGAAATTAAAAATTCAATAAACTTTTTTGGTGCATATG
>CAKVMF010000040.1 GCA_934771675.1 uncultured Clostridia bacterium | reverse complement strand
ACCGATGAACTACACCCCTAACAACAAAACGATTATATCACAGCAAAACAAAATATGTCAATAATATTAATTACTTTTTGTTTGTATAGTCTTAAAAATTGTGATAAAATGCTCATGTAAGGAGTTAATAATGATTAACGTTGCTTTTTTTGATAAAGTTACAAGCGAAAGATGTTGGGACAAATATTTGGCAAATAATCCAAAGGTAATACCTGGGGAAGTTAACTTACAATTGGCTGATGAATGTGAAGATGTTTTTGATAATAAAAATTTTCGTGAAAACTTTAAAAATTTTTACTTGTTTGTGAATCCAAAACTATCTTTGCCAGATGAGTCAGTTCTGTTTTTTGTTCAATATTTGAAAGACGAAAATATAACAGACCTTAAAATTAAAGTTTTTGTTGTTGAAGAAATTTGTGATGATGCAGAAATCCTGATCAAATGGTTCAATTACTTAAACAAAACTTTTGGCTTTCATTTTGAAGTGGTTAGTGAACTTTCGTTTGAAGAATTTGGCGAAAAAGCAAATGAGATTGTTGAAGAACTTAATGATGTAAGTGAGATTGAAATCACATCAAAACAAATAGATTCAAAGAACAATGTTGTGATTTACACAGATGGTGCGTGCTCTGGAAATCCAGGTGCAGGTGGTTGGGGTGCAATTTTAATGCATGACGGCAGAAAAAAGGAAATTTCAGGTTTTACAACATTTACAACAAACAATATTATGGAGCTTACAGCTGTTATTGAAGCTTTGAAAATGTTAAAGCAACCATGCAATGTTGAACTATATTCAGATTCTGCATATGTTGTTAATGCAATAAATCAAAAGTGGATTGACAATTGGAAGACAAATGGTTGGCTTGGTTCTGACAAAAAGCCTGTTAAAAATGAAGGACTTTGGAAAAAACTTGATGAACTTTTAACCAAGCACAACGTAAATTTCAACAAAGTTAAAGGGCATGCAGACAACGAGTTTAACAATCGCTGTGATGAACTTGCAACTGGTGAAATTGCAAAACATCAACAGGAAGTTCTTGAAGCAGAACGAATTATAAATAATTTGAAAGAAGATAAATAAATAGATAGCAAAAAAAAGACTTGCAAAAGTGCAAGTCTTTTTTACTTTATACGTTAAAATTCTTTGAATAGAACAATGTTATATAAATCAAGTTTGAAATGATTGGTGCAAAGCTAATTGTTGTTGGAATAATCCAAATCAAGTGATTGTAGCATTCTTGAGTGAAGCTGTAGAATCCAAGTTGCAAGTTAACGCAATAAGTAATGAGCAGCAATTGAACTGTGATTATAACTGAAATAAATAGCATTATTCGTGGGGCATATTTTGCAGGTATCTTTTTGTATGGATTGATTAAGTATAGAGTTACGAAATATGCAGCATAGATAATAAATGGTATAAATCCGTAAATGAAATACTTAAATGAAAATCCTTGCATATCTTTGAGCGAAGTGTTATTCAAAATTATGTAAAGTGCTGACAAAACAAACACATAGCCAAAAAGCAATATAAGGCTTCGAATCATATTTATTTTGTTTACAAGCAAATAATTTTTTTCAACATCATTTGCACCGATACGTTTGAACTCTTTGATTGCAATGCCTTCTTTTTCAAATTCAGCTTTTAGAGCACTGATATCTTTTGATTTTTCAGTTGCTTCAATTGATGGCAATTTTTCATTTTCTTTATTATCAAGAGTAACTTTTGAATACATTGAAAGGTTGGAAAGTTTCTGTTTGTAGTTTTCACCAGTGTAATTTGGTCTGAATGGCTCATAAACAGATTCTTCAATATTTTGATTTTCTTGTTTATAATCATTTGCGTTTTTGCTTATTATTGAATCAAAATCAGAGTAGTTGTATTGATTTTCATAACTACTTTCTGTTTGGTCTGCATTAGAATCTTCAACGTTTTCATTGGAAACACTTTCTTGCTCAACATGTTCAGCTTCTTCAGGGTAAAGTGGTTCATAATGAGTATTCATAAATTCAGTGTTGTAACTTCTGTTTTCGTTGTCGTCAATGATATTGTCTTGATAGGTTTCTTCGTCATTTTCTGTGTCCGCTTGAGATTCATCATTGTTTTCAGAGTTGTAATCATATGACTCGTTGTTGTAGCCGTAGCTGCTATAATCAAATGATTGATTTTCGGCTGGGGTAGGGTTGTTTTCAGGTTGTGTGCTTTCCTTTGAGCCATATTCAACATTGTCATTGCTATCAAAATATGCACCTTTGTTTGAAGAGTTCAGCTCACTTAGTTCACTTAAAAAATTGTCATCAAAAGCTGATTCGTTTGAGGCAGGTTCTTCATTTTCTTCAGGCTCATAAATATCAATGCCGTTTTCAATTTCAAGTGATTCGTCATTTTCTTGAGATTCTTCAATTTCAGGTTTTTCATCGGATGTAACATTTCCGTCTTGAGAGAAATTGTTAAGTTGTTGAACCGTGTTTGAAAATTCATCAATTTTTTGATTGATTGAAGAGTTGTCGGTTTCGTCAACCATATCCATCAAGTTTTCTTGAACAGAATTTGTGTTAACATGATTTAAATACGATGTTTTGTCGCCAACATATTCATTGATTTCTTCATGATTCCAACTTCTAAGTCTTTCCAAAATATTATTTTCTTTTTCAGCATTTTCATTTGAGTCAAAGTCGGTATCTTCATTTTGCTCTGTTGGAGTGATGATTTGTTGGTTTGAATAATTTATTGTAAGGTCATCATCGTCAGATTGTTCGTCATCATTAGATTCTTCGTTTTCATTCGCTTCGTCAAATTCAGAAGAGTTTGAAAAATCGTCGCCCAAAACTTCAAAATCAATTTGTTCAACTTCGCCTTCATCAAGGTTTGTTTCATTTTGATTTTCATCATCGTCAGATGGGTCAGGAGAGTAATTTTCTTCTGTTTCATCATTTTGGAAGCTGTTTTGAACATCTTCAGTTTGATTATATTCAAAATTTTCGTCGTCGTTATTTGTGTCGTCAGTCTGATCTTCGTCAGGGGAAACAGAAAAACTTTCATCGATTGGTTCGTCTGGGTCTTCAGAAAAAGTAGCTTCAGGTTCAACTGTTTCATCTCGATTTTCTTCAGAGTTAATAGTTTCTTCAATTTCAGAAGGCTCGGTGGTTTCTTCAGATAGTTCTTCAGGTTCAGCGTGTTCTTCTGGTTTTGTTTCGGTTGGTGTATATTCAAATTGCTTGCCTTCAATAATTTTGTCATAATCGTCTTTTTTAACAAGGCGGTATTCGTCATAATTGAAGTTGCTTAGTAAGTTATCAATAATAAATTTTGATTTTGACCATTCTTCTTGTTTTTTTCTTAAGGTTTCGTGACCTTTTTCAGTGAGTTTGTAATAGTGGCGTTTTCCACCAATATCACTGTCAAGCCAGTATGAAGAAATAAGCTCTTGATTTTCAAGACGCTTCAAACAGCTATAAAGTGTTGGTTGTTTTAGTTCATAAGTTCCGTTGCTTCTGGTTTCAACTTCTTTGATGATATCAAGACCATATTTGTCGCCGTCAACCATAGTTTTTAAGATGATTGTGTCAATATTACCACGAATCAAATCACTATCTATATTTTGCATTTGAATTTCCTCATAAATAATTTGTGTATAAGCATAGAATTTTACTTATTTTAAGTATAATATTTACTAAGATTTTAGTCAAATAATTTGAGTTTAATTTTAATTAACGACAAATAAACCATCAATTTTTTGTAATAAAACACTAATTCCAAAAAAACTTAATGAATTTTGTTTAAAATTATGGCAAAAAGAGATATAATTTGATGTGAGAGGTATATGTGATTACACCAGATTTTATTGAAAGATCAAAAAGAAAAACATTGTCACTTTCGGTTTTGAAAGATGGAAGTGTTGTTGTGAAAGCCCCAATTTCAATGCGGGATGAAACAATCAATCGCTTTGTTGAAGAAAAGCAGAATTGGATAAAAGACAAGCTTTTTATCGTAAACAAAACCAAGGTAAAGTTTGATGATATTGTGCATTATCAAAAGTTTTTGCTTTATGGAAACAAATATTCATTGATTCTTTCAGACGTGAAGAAAATTGAAACAAATGATCATTTTCAAATTGTTATGCCGCAAAAAGTTGAAAGGGAAAAAATTTTAAAGACCTTGAAAGGGTGGTATAAGAAAGTAGCAAGACAAGTTTTGTTTGATAGACTATCTTATATTGAAAGCAAAATCAAACTCAAATCTACAACAATGAAAATAGGTGACAGCAAGGGCAGGTGGGGATCATGCAATTCAAAAGGTGTGATTTCATTCAATTGGCGAGTTATTATGCTTCCGCCTGAAATTATAGATTACGTTATTGTTCATGAACTTTGCCATTTGGTTGAAATGAATCACAGCAAAAGTTTTTGGAAATTGGTTGAAACATTTTTGCCAAAAGCCCCTGAACTCAAAGTTGCAATAAAAGAATATGGATTTTTGCTTACACTTTTTGTGGATTAAAAAATCAATAAAAAAAGACCCTAAACTCGGGGTCTTTTTTTGTGGCAATTTATTAAAAATTATCATTTTCAATTCTGCCAGTAAGTTCGCCATTTTCTTTTAAACCAGAAAAATTTTGTTGTCGCATAGCTTCATATGCAATGATTGCAACGGAATTACTCAGATTTAAACTTCGTGCACGTTCGTCCATTGGTATTCTTATGCAATGGTCATAATTGTGCTTGAGCAAGTTTTCACTCAATCCACGACTTTCTTTTCCAAAAACAATAAAGCATCCATCAGGGTAGTCAACATCTGTGTAACGATGCTGTGATTTTGTGCTGGCAAAATAAAACCTTTTGTCGGAATTATTTTTCATGAGCTCATTCAAGTCATCAATAACAGAAACGTTTGCAAAATCCTTGTAGTCCATTTCAGCACGTTTGAAATGCTTGTCATCCATAATAAAGCCGAGTGGCTTGACCATATACAATTTTGCGCCAATAGCGGCAGATGTTCTAACAATGTTTCCAGCATTTTGTGGAATTTCAGGCTCAACCAAAACAATATTTATCATAAAAACTCTCCTTACATTAACAAAAAATATTATAAATTCAATAATGATTTTAGTCAAACGAAAGAACAAAGATGATTTTATTAAAAAAATTGAAGGTGAAACAAAATCGGTGGGGTGGAAACAAGCAGAAAGTGGATTTTTTCAGGATTTACAGCAATTTTTTCAAAGAATGTAAAACCAAGATATTAACCACAATGTTAACAACCTAAATGTAATTTATTCGCAAAAGACAGGTTTTGCGAATAAATAAGGGGGTTTCGGTAGGGGTTTTTGACAGTTGTTAACATTTGAATTTGGCTTATAAAATTTGCTGACAAAATCTAAAGCTGTTTAGAAATCTGTTTGTGTGTGACTGCGTGTTTTGATTTGCTTTAAAATTTCGTTTTCAATTTTTCTAAATTGTTTTTGAATTTGTGGTGCTATGTTACGCACAACTTAATTTTTAAGCATTTGTATGTGCTATGTGGCGCATAGTATATTGTTTGCGTCATGATTTGTGCTGTGATTTTTGTTGTTTTCTTATTTGTTTTTTTGCACGCTCTGTGACAAAGCGTCCTATGATTAGTCTAGCGATAAGTTGCTGAATTTCAGATTGATTTTTGTCAGACCGTCTGTGTGAGAGCGTCTGGTGAGATGGTGCTGTTTAGTTGACGTCAATTTGTTTGTGCATGGCTTTATATGTGTGGACGGATTTTCTAGTTCAATTTAAATCGTTTGAGCAAAATCTCATCATGTGAATTGTGACAATATGCAAGACGTTTT
The DNA here is from genome assembly GCA_934771675.1 of uncultured Clostridia bacterium. Lineage (GTDB taxonomy): Bacteria > Bacillota > Clostridia > Christensenellales > UBA1242 > RGIG1681. Next base: position 2,370 of record CAKVMF010000040.1, on the reverse strand, counting down.
GTTTGGCTGTGTGTCTTGGCGGCACGTGGTAACATTCGTGAATAAGATTTGACGTTGATATGAAATCATTGAGCTAGGCGTATTTATCAAAAGCAAAATATTTTAGTAAAAATTAGGAGAGTTTTGGTTTGAAAATTTTGCTTTAAACACTCCCCCATTTTGGCTAAATTTAGTTGTGTGACGTAATACTATAAATAATTTTTAAAAAAATTTAAAAAACTAACTAAAAATATTATTTATTATTTTTTTTATGTGTTATAATAATTTTGTAATATTATTTAGAGGTGTTTTATGAATATTTTTAAAAGTGTGCTTTGTGCAAATGGTGTAATGATTACTTTCTATGTTTTTGACGTTCTCTTGATTTTAAGTGCTATTGGTCTTTCAATTTGGTTTTACATCAAATATGGAAAGCCACGTTCACAAAATTACAAAAACAATCAACAATCTCAAATGAACAATGTTGAAAAGATTGATGATGATACATATGTGATTGATACAGATAACACAGAAGCTACTCCAGAGTTCAACACAGAAGTTTATGAACAACCTGAAGAACCAGAAACAAATGTTATTGAAAAGTTTGCAACCCAAATCACTGAAATCAATGAGCCACTCACAAATGAACTTAAATCAAACACAGTTGTGATGAACAAGCTTGTTGAAGAGCCAGAACCAAAGATTGTTAAAAAAGATGAAATTGAAAACTTTGTTATGCTTGATGGTGTTAAGAAGACTTTAACAGAACCAGAAAAAAAGAAAACTTTCAATCGTGGTGCAAATGCTTTCCAAGATTCAACAAACTTCTTAAACTCAATTAAAGAAGAACAATCAATGGACACAAAACCTTCAAAAACAGTTGCTGAAAAAACAACAAAAGTTGCAAATTCTACAAAAACAACAAAAACCACAACAAAAAAAGCAACTTCAACAAAATCTAAAACAACAAAAAAATAGGGAACACTTCCCTATTTTTTTTATTGCCTATTTTTGTGAATTAATTAGTTTAATAAAAAAGAAGCATGTGGCTTCTTTTTTTAACAATTAAATTACAAATACATGATGTTGATTTGATTTACAAACTTTGTCATATCAAGTTCTTTGTTTTTATATTTGATTTTATATTTTCTAGAAAAATACTCACGTTTCAATCTAACTTTGATGTGTCTGTGATTGTTTAATTGAATTTGATATTCAGCAGATGAAGATTTTTTGAGATATTTGACAGATAATTGAATGATATTCATACATTTTTCTTTGAAATAATCAAGCAATTTGTTCATTGTTTCGTTGGTTTTGTAGTCAGGAACAAGGAGCATTATTCCATTTCGAAGAAAAATACATTTTGGGAGTTCATCTTCTGTAAAAACTCGATTTTTAAACTTTTTAATATAACCTGCAAGAGATTTCAATGAATGCGAACTTTGCATGAAAGATTTTAAAAATGAAGTAAATTCTGTGAAATTTGACTGATTGTTTTTTGTTTCTATTTGAAGGTTTAATGTGTTCAATTCGTCTGGCAAGTTGTGAAGTCTGTCAAGTTTTAAATTTATACGTTTTTCATATGAATCAAGTTCACGTGACAATTTTGAAATCTGTTTGTTAAGTTCAAGAATTTCAGTTAAAAGCGGTTCGGTGTCTTCATTTTTCTTTCTAACATCTGCCATTTTTGAACAAAGAGTGTTGCAGTCTGCTCGCATTTTTTCGGCTTCAAGCTGAACGACTTTTCTTTTGTTTTCAAGGTCAACAATGGAGTTTAAATTTTCATTTAACCCCATAAGGTTGTAAGCTTGTTCATAACGTTCAATATTGTCAATAAGATCATTTAAAGCTATCATAAAAACCCCATTAATTTTAGTTTACCCTATTAAGTTTAAACACTTTGGCTCTGTTTGTCAAACATTAAAACTATTCGCAAAATATTTGACAAATTAATTTTTAAAAACTATTATAAAGTTATGAAAAATCAAAGTTATTACAATGAACAAAAAATTAAAAATACCGCAAAATTAAGAAATGTTTTAAAAGATTTGCCGGATTTTGCTCTTGATTTTTTTACTGGTATTGAAAATAACACAAGTGCACTCACCCGTTTGAACTACGCATACGATTTAAGATTATTTTTCAATTGGGCAATAAATGAAACCAATTTGTTCCGTGGAAAAGAAGTTTATGATCTTGAAGTTAAGGATCTTGAAAAGTTTCACACCACCCATTTTGAACGTTATATGAGTTATTTGACTTCTTACACAGATGAAAATGGAGATACAATCACAAATGGCGAACGTGGAAAAGCAAGAAAAATTGCGGCGGTTCGTTCATTTTTTAAATATTACTTCAAGCGTGAAATGATTTCGGTTGACATTGCCA
>CAKVMF010000039.1 GCA_934771675.1 uncultured Clostridia bacterium | reverse complement strand
ATTGAAGTTAAATTTTTTGGAATAACAAGATTTTTAAATCCTTTATTCATGTAAAATGCATAATCCCCAACTGATTTTAATGATTCAGGCAAAACAATATCAACAGTTTGAGTACTTTGACAATAAGCAAACGCTCTTTCTCCTATTGTTTCTAGACCTTCATTTAACTTTATTGTGGCTAACTTATCACACATATTAAATGCATAAGATCCAATTGTTCTTAGTGTTGAAGGCAATTCAAGACTTTTTATAATTCTTGAAACATTAAATGCACTACTTTTTACAGTTATTACTCCTTCTGGAACAACTATATCTGTATATGATGCACTAGTGGATGCACGAACAACTTGCTTTGCTCCATTTGGATCATCAGATAGTGTTTCCATTGTGAAGCCCAAGCTGCCCCAACCTGGCTTCAAAACAAGGTCACCAGTTGTTCCAGATGCAATAATACTACGAATGTTGTTGTTTGCATCAATCCAACCACCAAAGCTGTAGCCTGTTCTTGTTGGCTCACTGAGAGTCAATGGAAGATCAGCCTCAGAGTATGTTGTTGGCATTCCACTTGGCTGTGTTCCCCCTTCACTCATATCATAAGTAATATTGTAAGAAAGTCCCCAAATTGTTGGTTTGCCATTAACATAGTGCCAATAGTTCCCATCACTCGCTGGCTTTGATGAGCTATATAAGTAAACTGGCCTATTGCTAGAATTCCAAGAAGAATTCCAACCACTAGGTATGCTTGAACCTTCATAATAAATGGTTAATTTAGAACATCCAACAAAAGCCCTTGAACCAACAGATTGAACTCCACCAGGGATAACAATTGATGTTAAATCCACACAAGACTCAAACGCTCCGGAACCCAAAGCCCTTAAATTGCTCGATAATTCAATAGACTTTAGATCGTAACACAAACGAAATGCCTCATCACCAATAGTTGTTACATTTGAATTCATTTTTACTTCAGTAAAATAACACTCATCAAAAGCACTTTTCCCAATACTTTGTATGTTATCTGGAATTACCAATTCAAAACTACCAGAAAGATTACGCATTCCAGCGTAAGCAAAATCACCAATCATAGTTGAACCTGAAGTTGGAATGGTTAAACTATTTGAACCAGAAATAATTTCTTTTGTAGTCTTTCTAACTATAACATTGCACTCGTTTCCGCTATCATTTTTACTCGTGAAATTTGAGTTTGCCCCATCAACAACAATAGTTGATAAACTTGAGCAACTTGAAAATGGATTTGTTCCAATAGTTGTAACACTACTTGGAATATTTACTGTTTCCAATCCTGTTGATGAAAACGCATATGAATTAATTGTACTCAACCCACTATTAAAAGTAAATGATGAAATATTACAACTCGCAAAAGCACTTATACCAATATATTTCAAATAAGATGAATTGTTGAAAACATGAGTAATATTTAAACCTTGATCAAAAGCATAATTGTCTATTTTTTCAAGAAAATTACCTAAAGTTACAGAAACATCAGCATCTAACATTGCATTACAAAATGCTTTATAACCAATAACTCTAACTGTATCTGGAAATTCCACATTTCCATTTTTGTAAAGCACTCTTAAAACCTTATCATAAGTTGTGCTGATAAACATTTGTGAGTTATTAGTTGTGCTAATACCCAGTTGTGAATAACTACGATTATCAAAATATGGATTATTTGAAATTGTTAAATCACCATAAGACTTATAACTTGAATTGTCACTTCTCATTAAAAAGGTTTCATTTTCATCAGTTTCAACATCAAATCCGATATATGAAAGATGTTCACCAAAACTGAATTGAATTGCAGTATCTCCAAGACTTGAGAAACAGTCACTACCAAATGCTTTAAGTGAGTCTGGCAAGAGAACAGATTCAAGCAATGGGCATCCACTAAACACATTGTCGCCCATAAATTGAAGATTTGAATCAAGGTTTTGCATCTGAGTAAGGTTACTAGAAATAGTTGCAACTTGGTTAAATTCAACATTGGTTGCTGTTATCTGTGAAAAATTATCTGAGCCAATGTATTTGCAAGATTGTGGAACTTTTATCTTGCTATAGTTTACATCCTTAATAACGCTGTCATTAATTTTAACAATTCCTTGTGGCAATACCAACTCGCCCGTCTCAGAACCAACACCTGCTAGTTTAACTTCGCCATTTGATGAATTTTCATCATACTCAACATTCATACTATTACTATCATAAACAACTGGCCACAATAAAATATCTGAGCCAGAAGGCGATAAACTGTAATCATCATAGCCAGAAAATTTATTCCAAACATTTCCCTGACCATCAATAAATGCACATACAGAATAATCGTGGAACATAAAATCACCAAAACCAAATTCATCAAATAGGTTTATAATGCCTCCACCCGAAGCTGAAAGAGTATAACTATCTATTTGCTCAGGATCATAATGAAGAGCTCCAGAATTATATTCTCTAAATATACTTACAGAGCAAGAAGAAATTTCATTTCGAACAGGTTTGCCTAAAGTATTGAAGAAAAAGTCACCACTTCTATATACAGCACCATTGAAACTATCACCATCCTGTATGTAGTCTGCAATTGCATCATTAACTGTAAAAACAAGAACATCACCACAATTACCGAATGGATCCCAAAGCCTTATATCCCTGCCAGCAGCAGCACCCCCTGAAGAACTAGAAGTATCATATATATCAGGTATAGTAAATTGTTCAGGTAAAGTAACCATCTTCAAATTTGCGTTATTGGAAAAAGCTTTTTCACCAACAGTCAAATAACCACCTGGATAACAAGCATTGTTTCTAGCTAACGCATAATTATCACCCGCTTCAGCCTTAAAATCATAGCCAAAATCAATTGAATAAAGATTACAATATTCAAAAGCAGAAGCATTAATCTCCTCAATTCTAGCTGGAAATTTTATATGATTAAGATCACTGCAATAAGCAAAGGCTGAGTCTTCAATAACTAATTCTCTACCATCATCAACAATTCTAGAAAAAAACTCATCACTCTCAAAATTTCCAGATGAAACCCCGTATTCTTCAACAAAATCAACATCTATCAAAGATTTACAACTATAAAAAGCACCGCCTTTTATTAATTTAACAGAATCAGGAATAACAACTTTTTTAATGTCATTATTGCTTGAAAATGCATCTTGAGAAATTGTTACTATGCCATTTGGAATAACAAGCACACCATTATTCGCTGACAAGTCATAGTTTCCAATGCCAGTAACTTCATCGGTGGCATTGTCATTAACTTTCAAACCATTATAGGTATATCCACCAAATGCTGAAACGTTTTTTGCTGGTGGAGTTATTGTTTGGTGGGTGTTTTGTTTTATGCCAAAAATACAGCCTAAAACTGCACCTGCCACACAGACAAATGAAGCCAACGAAATAACTAAAATTTTTAAAGAACTTTTTATTTTTTTCATAATATTTTCCTTTGCAAAATTTTGATACTTATATACATTACTTAGTATACCAAATATAATATATTTTTACAAATAATTTAAAGCGAATTTTGGCAATTTTTGTAACTCTTTTTCGCTTGCAATCGCCTTTAAATTCAATAGTTATGCGTAAATAACAATCCAATTTTATGACCGCCGATTTTTACGCAAGTCATGCGGAAAATATTATATTATCTCAAACGACAAATATTTGAATGTCGCCCTGAGGAGTGCGAAAGCACGACGTGAGGGTCTTTTCCGCCTTTCACAAGGAATAGATTGCCACAGCATCTTTACGGACTTCTCATGGTGACATGCTCAAATTATATTAAACTTTGTTAAATAATGTTTATCGTTAGCAATATGATGACAAGTAAGATAATAACCACTTAAATGTCATTCTGAGGAGCATCCTAGATGCGACGTGAGAATCTCAGCCGCATAAAATATTACTCAAAATAAGCAAAACAGAAAGCAAATAAAAAAGTGAGATTCACTAATCTCACTTTCAAAAATATCAACACATTATGAATTATTTTTTGTAGATAAATCTTCCGCAATTTTCACACTCAATAATGCCATATTTGTTTGTTTTCATTTGACCGAGTTTTGAAGCAGAAATTTCCATTCTACATCCACCACATTTTGTTGCATTTAACTCAACAAAAACTGGAAACAATCTGCCATCGCGCTTTTGAGTGTAAAGTTCAAAAAGTTTTGGATCAATTTCCTTTTCTTTTGCAGCAATTTGCTCACGGAGTTTATTTACAATTGGCTCTTTTTCAGCCTTAAATTTATTGTATGAAGCCTTATATTTATCAAAAATTTCTCTATCAGTTTTTGACTTTTTGATGATGTTTTCATACTCTTTGCTAATTGATTGAATTTCTGCGTAAATATCAGCAATTTCTTTTTCAAGAGTTGATGAAATTGAAACAAAATCTTTAAGTGCTTTTTCATAAAAAGCTGACTTTTCAGGATCAGCCTTTTTCACTTCATTTTCAAGATCATCAAGCTTTGCAAGATATTCTTTATACTTTTCAGTAGCTTTTTCATATGATTTATTAACATTTTTTGCGTGTTCTTCAAGAGCAATCAAGCGTGAATGTTGATTTTTCAAATTCTGTTGAATTTGAGCAGCTTTTTCCCTATCTTTTGACTTCACAAGTTCTGTTTCTTGTGAAACAAGTTCTGATTCTATCTCTTGATATTCCAATATTTTTTCTAACATAATCTCTCCTAAAATTAATAATATCACACATTTAACAATTTTTCAATCAAATGCAACAATTTAAGTTTTTCACGTAAAACCTTATCTCTCAAAATTCTGAATTTTGGAAGATTTTTCAAAAACAACAAAAACTCCCTTTGATTAACCAAAAATGCGTAAAAATCAGCATCTGAAGTAACATTATCTCTGCCCAGCCAAATATTAAAAACAGATGGTTTTAATTTTGATTTTTTTGACACATCAACAACGATTATTGGGTAAAATCTTTCAGCATCTTCAATAACCCTGTCACTCAAAACAGCAACCTTTTTTTTAGACAAAAAACGCCTGAGTTCAACAACATTTTGAGTTGGTTGAAGCACAAAAATATCACATTTACGCCCGCCATTTTCGCCTTGATTTTGAGAGTTTAACATAGTTATCATTTCAAAACCACCAAGCCCAGCAATAACTGTCAAATCTACATTTTTTATTGGTTCAAGTCCATTTCCAAGCCTTGTTTCAATCTTGTTAAGCGACTCTTTTTCAATAAGATTTTCAAGTTTTGAAAGGCTCTTTTCACTTATGTCGGTAGCCACAATTTTTTCAACAAAATTCTGCTTTGACAAACTTTCTGCAAGGTATCCGTGATCTGTTCCAATATCTGCAACAGTCACTTTTCTATCAAAATTTTTCGATGCAAAAGCGACTGCTTCAGTAAGTTTTTTTATTCGTTTAATGGTTTTCATTTTGTTGTATCAACATCCACATAATCTCTTAATTTTTTGCTTCTTGATGGATTTCTTAGTTTTTTAAGTGCTTTTGCTTCAATCTGACGAATACGTTCCCTTGTAACAGAAAATTCTTTACCAACATCTTCAAGTGTTCTTGTGTGTCCATCTTCAATACCATAACGAAGCATGATAACTTTTTGTTCACGTGGCGTAAGTGTAGCCAAAACTTCCATAAGTTGTTCTTTGAGCATCATAATAGATGCAGAATCAGCTGGCGAAACAGCGTTTTCATCTTGAATAAATGTTCCAAGTGTTGAGTCTTCTTCTTCACCAACTGGAGTGTCAAGTGAAACTGTGTCTTGTGAAATCTTTTGAATTTCAATAACTTTTTCAACAGGAATTCCCATTTGTTTTGAAATTTCTTCAACCGTTGGTTCTCTTCCAAGTTCTTGGAACAAATCACGAGTAACTTTTTTTTGTTTGTTTATTGTTTCAAACATATGAACAGGAATACGAATTGTTCTTGCTTGGTCAGCAATTGCACGTGTGATACTTTGTCTTATCCACCATGTTGAATATGTAGAAAATTTGAAGCCTTTTGTGTAGTCAAACTTTTCAACAGCTTTCATAAGACCAAAGTTTCCTTCTTGAATCAAATCCAAAAAGAGCATACCCCTACCAACATATTTTTTAGCAATTGATACAACAAGTCTAAGGTTTGATTCAGAAAGTTGACGTTTTGCATCTTCATCGCCTTCAGCCATACGTTTTGCAAGTTCAATTTCTTGCTCTTGAGTCAAAAGTGGAACTTTTCCAATATCTTTAAGATACATTTTTACAGGGTCATCAACATAAACTTGCGACATCAATTTTTCCATTTCTTCATCATCTTCAGGAACTTCAACGTCTTCGTTTATCTTAATTCCAGAATCGGTAATTTTTTTCAAAACTTCATCAATTTCTTCTGGATTAAGTGTTGCAAACCTTTCAGTTACTGTATCCATTGAAATCTCACCTTTCTTTTTTCCGATTTCAATCATTTTTTCAACTTCAAGATCTATCTTCTCTTTTCTGTTCATAATTCATCCACCTTTCTTTCTTTTAATTTTAATGAAATGCCCTTAATTTTTTCGGCAATTTCCTTTTTCTTTAAATCATCAACCTGATAAGAATACTCGTCATTAAGCTCTTTCATTTTAGTTTCAAGATAATTTTTGTAAATTATCCACAAACAATCTTTGTAATACTTTCCTTCATTTTGCTCATCTTCAGCAGATTCAGCGTTGTAATTGATTATATCAACAATTGTTGACTGAGCATCATCGGCATAATCATTATAAAGTTCTTGAACCAAATCCGCACCAGCATCTTTTGCAACAGCATCACAAATAAGTTTGTAAATTTCACGCCGTCTGCCTGAAAACAGATAAGTTACATCCGTTTTGAAAAACGCATAAGGCTTTTTGTGTATAAGTGCACAAAGCACGTATTTTTCAGCTTTAACAACAACAGGATTTACGCTTTCAATCTCACCATCATCATCTTTTGGAACAACTTTTTGAACACGATTGAAACTGCTTTCAATTTCGCTCAAAACAGATTTTCCTTCCATCTTTTTTGCAACTTCTCGCTTGATAAAATCAATGTTTGTCGCAGCAATTTCACTGACCATTGGCGAGTAAAGTTCTCTTTCAACCGGACTTGACAGTCCCGCCAAAACTTCAATCGCCTCGTTTAAATACTTAACTCTTCCATCAACCGAATTTAAATCATATTTTGTTTTGAGATATTTAAGTTTAAACTCAACAAGTGGCAAAGCTTCATTCAAAATCTTTTGATAACCTTCTCTGCCGTAGGTTTTGATAACATCGTCAGGATCAAATTTGTCTGGTAACTGAACAACCATAACATCCAGTCCGTTTTCTTTTAAAATATCAAGACCACGGAGCGTTGCATTTTGCCCAGCAGAATCGCCGTCATAACAAATATAAACCTTGTCAGCAAAACGTTTTATCATTTTTGCTTGGCTTTGAGTTAACGCCGTTCCCATACTAGCAACAGCCATAGTGAATCCAGCTTTGTGAAGAGATATCGTATCCATATACCCTTCAACCACAATAACAAAAGGAATTGGCCCAAGTTGTCTTTGTTTTTTCAAATAATTGATAGCATAAAGTGTGTTACGTTTATTGAAAAGCTCTGTTTCTGCCGTGTTTAGATATTTTGCAAAATTTGGATGGGCTTCAAGAGTTCTACCACCAAACGCAATAACATTCCCGTAAATATCAATAATTGGAAAAACCAAACGATTTGCAATAGGGTCATAAACTCTGCCATCTTTTTCCTTAACAACACCAACTGCAAGCATTTCTTCAGTTGAGTAACCAAGAGATTTCAAGTAGTCTGGCAAATCATTGTAACCATCCGCATACCCAATTCCAAATCTTGTTGCAATTGGAGTTGATAACTGCCTTTTTTCCATATACTCATGAGCTGGCTTTGCATTCGGCTTGTCCAAATTGTCATGATAATGTTTGGCAGCCTCCTTCATAAGCTTAACAAGTCGGTCTTTACGTTTTTTTGCAACAGCAATATCTGTTCCATTTCCTGAATTTTCAAAACTTTCAGGAACTTCCATATTTGCCCAACCTGCAAGTGTTTTAACTGCTTCTGGAAATGATTGAGATTCAATTTGCATAACAAATTTGATAACATCACCGCCAACGTGACAGCCATAGCAATAAAACATTCCATCGATATCATTTATACAGAGTGAAGGGGTTTTTTCACCATGAAACGGACATCTACACCAATAATA
>CAKVMF010000038.1 GCA_934771675.1 uncultured Clostridia bacterium | reverse complement strand
CCATAAAGTTAACATCTGCTTCAAGAAGAGCAATTCGAACTTCACGCATTGCTTGCTTGATTTCAAGTTCCGTAAGTTTTCCACGTTTGGTTAACTTTGAAAATATGTGATTTAATCTATCGCCAAGTGATTCAAATAAACCCACAGCAATTCTCCTTTAATTATTTTTTATATAATCAATCGTTTCATTAATTTTTTCCAAATCATTATCATTTAATGATAAATATTTTTTCAATTGTTCAACACTTTTTAAGTATGATTGTTTTTTGCTTAAGAAATGACACATTTCTTCAAACTCAAACAATTGTTTTTTTGCTTTAACAACAGCATCATGGATTGACTGTCTTGATTCACTACCAAGCCCAGCAAGTTCACTCTCACTTAAGTTTAAGTTCAAATACTTATCCATCACTTCATATTGTTTTTTTGATAAGAGCTTTCCATACAAATCAAAAAGCATTGTCAATTCAACATATTCTTCAATTTCCATTTCAAAACCTTGTAAAGCATTTTTACTTTACATAGTATACATTATCATATTACATTTGTCAACCAGTTTTGCAAAATAAGTCATAATTTTCAAATAAAAAGTTGGGCAATTTGCCCAACAAAAATTTTATTCAAAAATAGCATCAACAAAATCTTTTGCATCAAACTCAAGCAAATCATCAGCTGCTTCACCAACACCAATATAACGCATAGCAATATCAGGATTTGAGCTTGCAAGTTCAACAACAAAACCAGCCTTGCTTGTTCCGTCAAGTTTTGTTACCGCAATATCAGTAAGACCAACCGCTTCATCAAAAAGCTCAACCTGTTGTTTTGAGTTTTGACCAGTTGTTCCATCAACAACAATAAGTTTGTGATATTCAGCTTCTGGATATTCTTTTGAAACAACTTTCCCAATCTTTTTAAGTTCTTCCATAAGGTTTGCCTTGTTATGCAAACGACCAGCAGTATCAATTAAAATAACATCTGCATTTTTTGCTTTTGCAGAAGCAATAGCATCATAAACAACAGCAGAAGCATCTGCGCCCTGCTCTCCAGAAACATATTTTGCTTTAACCCTATCAGCCCAAACTTTAAGTTGATCACCAGCCGCAGCTCTAAAAGTATCTGCACCAGCAATTACAACTTTTTTGTTCTGCTCGGTAAATTTTTGAGCAAGTTTTCCAATGGTTGTTGTTTTTCCAACACCATTAACCCCCACAACCAAAATTGCAAGTGGATATGAAAACTTTTCAACTTCATTTTCGCTCAAAATGTTAACCATTATTTCTTTTAATAGTTCTTTTGAATCTTCTGTCTTTTTTAATTTTTTTGCTTTGATTTGACGTCGAAGTTCATCCAAAATTGTTTCAGTTGTTTCTGGTCCAATATCGGCACTGATTAAAACATATTCAAGTTCTTCAAAAAAATCTTCATCAATTTCATTTCCAGTAAAAATGTATTTGAACTTTTCTGAAAATGATTTTTTTGTATTTTTTAATCCGCTAACAAGTCTTGAAAAAAATCCCATATTATCTCCATTTATTGCAAAATTTTTGTTAAAACTAGCAAAAATATACTAAATTTTAGTTAAAATTAATAATTTTTGCGATTTTTTAGTTTCCATTATCAATCTTAATAGCATCTGAAAGTTTAACAGAAACAACTTTTGAAACACCTTTTTCCTCCATTGTAACACCATAAAGTGCATCCGCAAGTTCCATTGTTGGTTTTCTGTGAGTGATAACAATAAACTGTGTATCTTGGCTGTAACGGTGCAAATATTTTGCATAACGTTCAACGTTTGCATCATCAAGAGCTGCTTCAATTTCATCCAAAACACAGAATGGCATTGGACGAAGTTTTAATATTGAAAACAATATTGCAACCGCTGTAAGCGCTTTTTCACCACCTGAAAGCAGAGTGATGTTTTGAAGTTTTTTGCCAGGTGGCTCTGCAATAATATTGATGCCACATTCCAAAACATTGCTTTCATCTTCAAGTGTGATATCTGCTCTACCACCACCAAATAGTTCTTTAAATATAACTCCAAAGTTACTTCTGATCTGTTCAAATTGTGTTTTGAACTTATCTTCCATTTTTGTTGTTAAATCTTTGATAATTGTTCTAAGATCGTCTTGAGCTTTAACAAGGTCATCTCTTTGACGAACAAGATCATCATATCTTTCAGAGATTGTTTTTATATCTTCAATAGCTGCAAGGTTAACATTTCCAAGACGTTGAATCTTTTTCTTGATATCTGCACATTCTTCATTTCCGGCTTTAATATCAAAGTTTTCAGCAGCAAGATTTTTTGCATCAGCGTAAGTCATTTGATATTCTTCCCAAACCCTGTTTTGCATATTTTCAAGATCGGTATCAATCTTAACAATTTGAGCTTCTTCTTTTGACTTTTTGTCACTAGCTCTTTGAATTTCACCAGCAAGCAACATCTTGTTTCCGTCCGCTTTATTCATTTGTTCTTGACAAGATTTCTTTTGCTCAGTAACTTCAGAGATTTTTTGTTTTACCAAATCAACTTTCTTTGAACTTGATGAAAAGGCATTGTTTGAAATAATATCATTTATATTTTGATTATAATTTTCAATCTCTTGATTGTTCTTTTGAACTTCAAGCAAGTTTTCTTTTGTTTTATATTCTGTTTGAGCAATAGTAATCAAAAGTCTTTCGAGTTCTTGATCAACATTAACAAGCGCATTTTTTTGGTTTTCAAGTTTAATTTTAACTTCACTCAAGTTTTCAAAAATTTCATCTCTTTGATTTCTGAGTTTTCCAAAGTTGTCACTTGCCTGTTTTTTGCTAACACTTGCTTCAGATTTCTTGCTATCAACAAGTTCTTGCTCTTTTGAAATTCTTTCAATTTCTTTTTCAACAAAATCAAGTTTGTCAACGGTTGCAGCAAAAGTAATTTCATGATCGTTTAGACTTTCCTGAATTTCATCAAGTTGTGATTCAGCTGAATCAATAAACTCTTCTTGTTTTGCCTTATCCATTTCAAGCATATGGATTTCATCAATTTTAACATTGAGCAAATCTGATTGTTTTGAACTATCACTGCGAATTTGTTCGCTTGTCATAGTTAGTTTTTCAATATCATTTTTCAAAACAACAAGCTTGTTTTTCAAAGTTTCAATTTCTCTATCTCTTCCAAGAAGTCCAACACCTGTATCTTTTCTGCTACCGCCAGTCATTGAACCTTGTGGGCTAATAACATCACCATCAAGTGTTACAATCTTAACCATGTAACCAGTAGCCCTTGAAAAAGCAACGGCATTGTCAATATTATCAATAATAACAGTGCTTCCAAGCAAACTTCCAAAAACCTTTTGATATTTTGGATCAAATTCAATAAGTTCACTTGCAATTCCGCAAACACCACGCATATTCATTTTTGATTCAATTGAACTTGGAATGAATCTTTCTTTAACACCAGTGATTGGCAAGAAAGTAACTCTTCCAAATTTATTGTTTTTCAAATATGCAATAAGGTCTTTTGCATCTTCTTCATTTTTTGTAACGATATTTTGAACACTTGCACCAAGCGCCATTTCAATTGCAACTTCATATTTTGAAGGAACTTTCATAAGTGATGCAACAACGCCAATAACTTTTCCGCCAACACTTGTCCCATCATGTGCTTGTTCCAAAAGTCGTTTTACACTTATCGCAAAGCCTTCATTGTATTCCTTCATCTCAAGAAGCACGTTATACTTACTTGAATCAGTGTGAAACTCTGCTTTTTTTGCATCAATTTGTTCACTAATTTCATTAAACTGTTCATTATAATCATTGATTTTTGAAAGAATTTGTTTCTTTTCATCTTGGCACTTTTCAATCTTCCCTTCAATCCTTTCAATTTCACTTTCAGCAGATGAAATTTTATCTTCAAGATCTTTATCTTCTTGTTTTAAACTTTCACCTTGTTTTAAAAGTTCTGCCTGACGAGTTTTTAAAGATTCAAGTTCGGTTTGATATTTCAAAAGATTTGATTTGATGTCACCAACTTGTTCAAGTGTCGAAATCAAATTGCTATCAAAAGTTTCAGCATCAGCTTCACCAAGTTTCAATTTTTCCAAAGTTAAAGAATAATTGCTTTCCAAAGTTTTTTGTTCAAGCTCAATTTCTTTGATTGAATTTTCAATATTGAGTTTGTCATTTTTAAGTTTTTCTTCGGAAATCTTACTGTTTTCAATAAGGAATTTGCCTTGGTCAATTTGTCCAAGCAACTTTTCATTTTGCTCTTTCAAAATAGAAATCTTTTCATTATAAAGTTTAACTTCACCATTTTGTTTTTCCAACGCAACAGTGAGATTTAAAAGTTCATCACGAAGAGCATTGATTGATTCATCAAATTCTGCTATTTGATTTTGACTATTTTCATATTCTTTTAAAGCTTTTTCAAAATCGGCTTGTTTCAATGCAAGTTCTTCATCAATAGCTCTGATATTTTCAAAAATTTTCTCTTTTTGTTTGCTTGAATTATCATAACCATAAACATAAATGTTAATTTCAAGGTCTTTGAGTCTATTTGACAAATCCAAGAAAATTTTAGCATTTTCAGCTTGTGATTTAAGTGGTCCAAGTTGTTTTTCAAGTTCAGCAATAATATCATTGATACGAACCAAGTTTTCATTTACACGATCAAGTTTGTTAACTGACTGATTCTTTTCTTCCTTAAATTTAGAAATACCAGCAGACTCTTCAAAAACGTTACGCCTATCTTCAGGTTTTGCTGAAAGAATGCTATCAATTTTACCTTGTCCAATAACGCAATAGCTTTCTTTTCCAAGGCCAATATCACGGAACGCATCAACAATATCTTTTTTGCGGCAAGTGTTTTTGTTTATCAAGTATTCACTTTCACCGCTTTTGTAAAGTTTTCTTGTTAAAATAACTTCATCATAGTCAAGGTTAAAAATCCTGTTATGGTTATCAAAATGTAACGATACTTCGCAATATGATTGAGCTTTTCTTTTTTCAGTTCCATTAAAAATAACATCCATCATTGATGAGCCACGCATAGATTTTGCGCTAGATTCACCCATAACAAAACGAATTGAATCCGCAACGTTACTTTTTCCGCAACCGTTTGGTCCAACAATTGCTGTTATTCCAGGTTCAAACTTAATTTCAACTTTATCTGCAAATGATTTAAAACCATAAATGTCAATTTTATCAAAATTCATAAGTGTTTCCTAATTTATTTTATATTGTTTATTGCAATTCTTGCGGCGTTTTCCTCAGCCGTTCTTTTGTTTGAACCCATGCCAGTTCCCATCTTTTTGTCATTAACAAACACAGATGTTTTGTAAACCGGACAATGATCTTCGCCTGACTTTGTTGTGCTATACACAATCTTTGCCTGTTTCAAAAGTTCTTGCAACTTTGTTTTTGGGTCATCTTCATAACCATGTTTTTTGAAATCTTCAATTCTTGCACCAACAGCTTTTATGAAAAATTTTTCAACCGCATCTATGCCGCTATCAACAAAAATTGCCCCACAAATTGCTTCAAACATATCGCATTTGATTGCAAGTGAATGGGTTGTGTTTTTGCTTTCGCCCACACCTTTGAGTAAATATTTTTCAAGACCCAATTGGTCAATTGCTTCAGCAAGTGGTTTTTCACTAACTATATTTGAACGGATTTTTGACAGATCCCCTTCTTTCCCTTTAAAGTCAAAAAATAATTTTTCAGTGATGATAAGTTCAATAACCGCATCTCCCAAAAACTCAAGTCTTTCATTTGATTCAACTTTATGCTCGTTTGAATAACTTGAATGAGTGAGAGCTGTAAGCAAAAGTTTTTGATTTTTGAATTTATAATCTAATATTTTTTCAACTTCGTCAAGGCCCATAGAATTTTTCATATTATTCCTCTGAAATACTAGAATTTTTTATACCTTCTCTCATTTTCTCAATATAATTTGATTTATAAATATCAAGAATTTGCAATACACATGAATATATAGTTTTTGCTTTGCTTGAACCATGAGATTTTATCAAAATTTTGTTAAGTCCCAAAAATGGAGACCCACCAACATCAGTATAATTCATTTGTTGCCCGAGATTTTTGAAAGTTTTCTTCATCAAAAGTGCACCAAGTTTTGTTCCCAAACCATTTGTGTTAATTTGTTGCTTTAACAGTGTCATAAAGGCATTCATTGTGCCTTCAGCAGATTTCATTGCAACATTTCCAGTAAACCCATCAGCAACAAGAACATCAAAGTCACCTGAAAGCAATTCTCTTGCTTCCATGTTTCCAACAAAATTGATATCTTTTGTGTCTTTCAAAAGTTCAAAAGTTTGATGGATTTGTTCGTTGCCTTTATGATCCTCAACACCATTTGAAATCAAACCAACTCGTGGATGTTCGATGCCAAGCATAGCCTTAACATAAATTGAACCCATAATTGCAAATTGTTGCAAATATTCTGGTTTGCAATCAACGTTTGCACCGCAATCTATCAAAAGAGTCTTCCCACCTTTAACATTTGGAAGGAATGGTGAAAGAGCTGGTCTTTTTACCCCAGCCATTCTTCCAACAACAAAAAGTCCACCAGCAAGAACAGCACCTGTGCTACCAGCACTAACCATACCGATAACATCATCTCTTTCTTTCAAAATTGTGAGTGCTTTAACAAGCGAGCTTTCAGTTTTGCGTCTTATCGCCATTGTTGGAGATTCGTTGTTAGAAATAACTTCAGGTGCATGAACAACTTCAATTCTATTTCCCCTGTAACCAATCTCATCAAGCAAAGAGTCAATTCTTTCCTTGTCACCAGTCAAGATAATTTCAACTTCATCAATCAAATTTACAGCAGTAACCGCACCTTTAACAATTTCTTCTGGTGAATAGTCGCCACCAAATGCATCAATAACAATTTTCATAGATTATGCTCCTATTTTAAACAATATCATTATATATGATTTTTATTATAATTTCAATTGATTTGAGCAAAAAAAGAACGTTTGAATATCTTCAAACGCAAAAACAACACCAAAGTTTAATTTGAGTAAACAAAATAAAGTTCTCACTATTAAAATTTTGTGGCTTTATAAATTTTTGGCATAAAAAAATTGGGTGCTAGACCCAATTTAATTAATTTTTCTTGTCGGCTTTAACACTAACTTTTTTTTCGCCATCATAATAACCACAGTTATCACATACAGCATGAGCACGTTTAAGTTCATGACATTGTGGGCACTCAACAAGTGTTGGGGCTGTTGTTTTCCAGTTAGCAATTCTGCTTCTGCCTTTAGCTTTGGATGTTTTTCTCTTTGGAACTGCCATTATATTTTCCTCCTATTTAAGTAACAAAGCGTTACAATATTTCACTCAGAAGGCACCAATAAAGCACCTTACTAACAAAGCAACATAATAATACAACAACTTTGTATGTTTGTCAATTATATTTTTTAAAATTGATTTTCTATTTTACAAGTCTTTCTGTGTCTTTTGCAATCATGAGTTCTTCATCTGTTGGAATAACGTAAATTTTAACCTTAGAATCATCAGCTGAAATAAGATTAATTTCTCCACGTTTGAAGTTTTTGTTTCTTTCTTTGTCAAGAACAATACCAAGACCATCAAGTCCAGTCAAAACAGATTCTCTGTATTCATAACCATTTTCACCAACGCCAGCTGTGAATGCAATAGCATCAACTGTTCCAAGTGCAGCATAGAAAGCACCAATGTATTTTTTAACTCTGTATGCGTGCATTTTAAGTGAAAGTCTGCAATCTTCTGCTCTTTCGCTTTGTTCATCAGAGTAAGCAATAGCCTCAACATCTCTCATATCTTCACTAACACCAGAAACACCCAAAAGTCCACTCTTTTTGTTTAAGTAGTTAACCATTTCTTTGATATTCATTCCAGTTTTGTTCATGATAACTTCACAAACTGAAGGATCAACATCACCAGATCTTGAACCCATCATAACACCTTCAAGTGGAGTGTAACCCATTGTGGTATCAATACATTTTCCGTTTGAAACTGCTGACAAACTTGCACCATTTCCGATATGGCAAATAATAAAGTTGCCTTTCTTTCCGCAGATTTCTTCAAGTTTTTCAGAAATGTATTTGTGGCTTGTTCCGTGGAAACCATACTTTCTAACTTTCCAATTTGTGTAAGCATCTTTTGGAAGCGCATAACGATATGCATAATCAGGCATTGTTGCATGGAATGTTGTATCAAAAACAGCAACTTGTGGAACGCCTGGAAGCAATTCTTCACAAGCTTTGATTCCTGCAATGTTTCCTGGTTGATGAAGTGGGCCAAGTGGAACAAGCGCTTCGATTTCTTTCATAACATTTTCATCAATCAAGGCCGAATCTTTAAATACTTCGCCACCGTGCAA